>CAYHXK010000034.1:0-8616 GCA_964360125.1 uncultured Sterolibacterium sp. | reverse complement strand
ATGCATCCACGAACTGAGGTTCACGGCCATGAATGCCGACGATATTGATGCAGTGCTAGCCTTGGAACAGCGCAACTTTGCATTTCCATGGACCCGCGGCAATTTTATCGACTCGCTGCGGGCCGGCTACAGCACCTGGTTGATGCGCGAGGACGAACATATGCTGGGTTATGCGGTCATGATGCTGGTTCTCGACGAGGCGCATCTGCTGAATATCAGCATCCTCCCCGAGCGTCAGCGCACCGGTCTGGGAAGTATGCTCCTGCAGCATCTGTTCGAGGAGGCGCGTGGGCAAGGCGTGGCGCGAATCTATCTCGAAGTGCGGCAGTCAAATCATTCCGGCTGTGGTTTTTACCTTCACCACGGCTTCGCACGGATCGGCGAGCGAGCCGATTATTACCCGGCGCGGAATGGTCGCGAAGCTGCCTTGGTATTGGAAAAAAACCTATGACCAAAAGCAGCGATGGGGATTCCTCGGCAACGCGACGTTCCGGAATGCTTCGCGAGATGGGCCTGGCGCCATTGTGGAAGCAACGCGCCGCTGCGCCGCCGGAGAACCCAGGCGGCAACGCCAGCGCTGCGATGCAGTGGGATGCGTTGCGCAACAGCGTCTCCGAATGTCGTGCCTGCGAACTTTGCCAGGGACGCAAACAGGCTGTGCTGGGTGTTGGCGACCTGTCGCCGGACTGGCTGTTCGTCGGCGAGGGACCCGGCGCGGAAGAGGACGAACGCGGCGAGCCCTTCGTCGGTCAGGCCGGCAAGCTGCTCGACGCCATGCTGGCGGCAATCGATCTGGAGCGCGGCAAGAAAGTGTATATCGCCAATACCGTGAAATGCCGCCCGCCCGCCAACCGCACCCCGACACCGGTGGAAACTGCTGCCTGCTGGCCGTATCTGCAACGCCAGATCGCCTTGCTGCGGCCGAAGCTGATCGTTGCCCTGGGCAAGCCGGCGGCGCAGACCTTGCTGGGGAGGGAGGTGAAGGTCGGCGAAGCGCGTGGCCGCTTGTTTGAGCACAACGGCATGCCGCTGATCGTCACCTATCATCCGGCTTATTTGCTGCGGAGTTTGCAGGACAAGGCGAAAGCCTGGGAAGATCTGTGCTTCGCCCGGGCTACCCTGGCCGGATTGGCCAGGCAGGCGGAGAACTAAATCAGTGTCCATGACGGCGGTGCGGATCTGCTTCGAGACGAAAACGCACGCCAAACGGACTTGCAAACTTGAACTTCTGCCCCCATAGTGAAGTTTCGGATTTCCTGCAACCAATTTCGGAGAACTCCATGTCACTTCGCCTCGCTGCTGTCCTTGCCTGCTCCGCTGCACTGTTGTCGGGCTGCGGCTACAATCAGATCCAGATCAACGACGAGCAGGTGAATGCCGCCTGGTCGGAAGTGCTCAACCAGTACAAACGTCGCATCGACCTGATCCCGAATCTCGTTAAAGTGGTGCAGGGCTATGCCAGTCACGAGAAGGAAGTGCTGACCAAAGTGACCGAGGCGCGTGCCAGTGTCGCCGGCATCAAGGCGACGCCGGAACTCATCAACGATCCCGCGGCTTTCGCCAAGTTCCAGAAGGCGCAAAGCGAGCTGGGCGGCGCCCTGTCGCGCTTGCTGGTGGTGGCGGAAAACTATCCCCAGCTCAAGGCCGACGCCAACTTCCGCGACCTGCAGGCGCAGCTCGAGGGCACCGAGAACCGCATCACCGTGGCGCGCAACCGCTACATCCAGGCGGTGCAGGAGTACAACATTTCGGTGCGCACCTTCCCCAATAATTTGACGGCGATGACGATGGGCTGGAAGATCAAGGCCAATTTCACGGTCGAGGATGAAAAGGCGATTTCAGCGCCGCCGGAGATCAAGTTCGATGCGCCCAAGCCTGTCGGCGGCAACTGACCTCGTGCCTCTCAAGGCGGCGCTTGGCCTGGCGAGCTTGGCGATGGGGCTGGCGTTGCTGCTCGCGCCACAGCCCGTCATGGCCGACACTTTGGCGCCAATACCGCCGCTCACCCGGCACGTAGTAGACCAGGCCAGCCTGCTCCAGCCGGCACAGGCCGAGGAACTGGATCAACGACTAGCGCGGTTCGAAAAAACCCATGGCAGCCAGATTGCCGTGCTGATCGTGACTACGACCCAGCCGGAGGCCATCGAGCAGTATTCGATCCGCGTCTTCGACGCCTGGAAGCTTGGACGCAGGCAGTTCAATGACGGCATCCTGATCCTCGTGGCAACCCAGGACCGCAAGTTGCGCATCGACACCGGCTATGGCCTGGAAGGGGCAATCCCGGACGCCATCGCCAAGCGCGTGGTATCGGAAGTCATCGCCCCGCAATTTCGTGGCGGCAATCCCCTGGACGGATTGCTTGGCGGCGTGGAGCAAATCGAAAAGCTGATCCTCGGGGAAAAGCTACCGCCTGCGTCGCAGCGAAGTGGAAAAGCCGGCAACGGCGGACAGGGGCAGTTTGCGGAATTGCTGGTGATCGGCATAGTCGCCGCGACCATCGTCGGTGGCGTGCTGAGCTTGATATTGGGACGCTTCTTCGGCAGCCTGGCGACCGGCGGCGTGGTCGGATTCTTGGCTTGGCTCATGGTTGGTTCGCTGTTTGCCGCAATCGGAGCGACCGTCCTGGTGTTTATATACGTCCTGGCGACAGGCGGGCGCGGCGGCATCGGCCGCGGCGGCTGGGGTGGAGGCGGCAGGTTTCCCACTGGCGGCGGCTGGGGCGGCGGGTCTTCCAGCGGCGGCAGTTGGGGCGGCGGTGGCGGCGGCAGTGCCGGCGGCGGCGGAGCTTCGGGACAATGGTGAAAAAATGAATCTGGCGCGCATGCTCAAGCATCTGGTTTCGCCGCAATGGCTGGCGCGGCGCGCTTTCCCCACTGCCGCACTGCAGGCGATCGAAGCGGCAGTGAAGGCTGCGGAGCTGCGTCACGTCGGCGAAATGCGTTTCGTCGTCGAGGACGGTTTGTCATTCGGCGATCTCTGGCGCGACGCTACAGCGCGCGAACGTGCTGTCGAGGTGTTCTCGAAATTGCGTGTCTGGGACACGCAGCACAACAGCGGCGTGTTGATCTATGTGCAACTCATCGATCACTGCGTCGAGATCGTTGCCGATCGCGGCATCAGTGCCCGGGTCGGGCAAGCGGAATGGGATTCCATCTGCCGCGGCATGGAGTCTGCATTCCGCGACCAGGCCTATCTGCGCGGGGCGCTGGAGGCGGTGGAGAAGATCGGGCAGTTACTTGCGACGAATTTTCCGGCACAGACTGTCGTCGGTCGCGATGTTGTGGATGAAAACGAGTTACCCGATCAACCGGTATTGCTCTAAGCCAACATGGGAGTACCCGGCGGTGCTGCTCGTGCGCGCCTGGTTGCAACGCTCAGCACGATTCCAACTGAACCAGGGTTTTACCGCCTGAACGTCACCACATGATCCACTCCCAGCCGAATGCCGATCATTTCACCAATGGCGTGGTTGTGGTGGCTGGGCACCAGGGATAGCACTTTTTTCTTGCTGGAAAGCCGCAGGGTGTACAAGATGTCCGCACCGCGAAAAGCCTTGTGGCAGACTTCCGCCTGCAGGGTGCTGGCGTCGTCATGGATGATGTCGTCGGGGCGCAACAGCACATCCACCGGACAGCCTGCCCGACAATCGTGAGGTATCTCGCCGACCAATTCGCCCAGCTCAGTTTCTACCCGTCCCTCGTTCAATACCATGCCGGGCATCAGGACACCCTCGCCGACAAAATCGGCGACGAAACGATTGGCGGGACGATGGTAGAGATTGTAGGCGCTGTCCCACTGCTGGATTTCACCGCCGTTCATTACGCCGATTGCGTCGGCGATGGCGAAAGCCTCGAGTTGATCATGCGTCACCAGCAACGCGGTGATGCCTTGCGCTTTGAGGATGTCGCGCACTTCCAAGCCAATTCTTTCGCGCAGCCCCACGTCCAGGCTGGAAAATGGCTCGTCCAGCAGGAGCAGCGTGGGGCACGGGGCCAGCGCCCTGGCTAGCGCCACCCGCTGTTGCTAGCCGCCGGAAAGTTCGTGAGGAAATTTGCTTCCGGCATCCGGCAAGCCGACCATTTCCAGCAAGGTTGCCAACCGCTCCGCACGTGCCTTGCTGCTCCAGCTCCTGAGGCCGAATGCGACGTTGCCGGTCACGCTAAGGTGGGGAAACAAGGCGTAATCCTGGAACACCATGCCGACGCGGCGCTTTTCCGGCGGCAGCGAATAGCCTGCGCGGCTCACGCTGGCGCCGTTCAACACGATTTCCCCCTGCGAAATCTCCTCGAAGCCGGCGATGGCGCGCAATACGGTGGTCTTGCCGCAGCCGGAGGGGCCGAGCAGGCAACCGATGTCGCCCTGCTTGAGGCGGAACGACAGGTTGCGCACCACCGGTAAATCGCCATACGAGTGGCAGACGCCGTTGAGTTCCAGCAGGCTTGCTCCGGGAACCGGAATGGGACATTGCGGTGTGGTCACGGCTGGTTTACCTTCGCGTCGAAAGGCGCCAAGAAATTAAGGGGGTATTGCATTTCCTCTGGCATCGGACAGGCCCATTCCAAGTATCTAGGCATCGGGATAATTCTTAATTCGTTTCGGCCTGCCTGACCAGCAGGGCAATCGGCAGCAATCCCGCCAGCACCAAGGCGACGGCAGGGAGAGCGGCGCGCTCCCATTCCCCTTCCGAGGTCATTTCGAAAATTCGCACCGCCAGGGTATCCCAGCCGAAGGGCCGGGTCATCAGGGTGATGGGCATCTCCTTCATCACGTCGACGAACACCAGGGCGGCGGCAGTGAACAATCCGCCGTGCAGCATCGGCAGATGCACGCGACGCAACATGCTCAGGCCGGCGACCCCGAAAGTGCGGGCGGCCTCGTCGAGATTGCGGGTAATGCGTTGCATGGCGCTTTCCACCGGATTGTAGGCGACCGCGAGGAATCGGGTCAGGTAGGCAGGCAGCATCACCAGCAGAGTACCTTGCAGAAGCAGGCCGGGATCGCGTCCGAGCAACGCCTTGCCCAGATGGACCAACTGGTTGTCCAGCCAGGCAAGCGGAATGAAGATGCCGACCGCCAGCACGGGACCGGGCACGGCGTAGCCCAGGGTGGCGATGCGCACTGCGCCCCGCGTCCATGCATCGCCGTGGCGGCGTTGCGCGTAAGCCAGCGTCAGCGCGCACGCCGCGGTGAGGATGGCGGCAATGCCGCCGAGCAAGAGTGAGTGCCAGAGAAAACTCACATAGCGTTCGTCGAAATCACGGCTAAATACGCTCGCCGACCAAAACACCAGCTGTCCGATCGGCAATATGAACGCAACCAGCAGTACCGCCGTGGAGAAACTCGCTGCCAGCCAGCCGCGCCAGCCCTGCAGAGGTATTCGCACGGCCAGGGAGTGCCTGCCCGCCTGGGAGTAGCGGAGTCGCGAACGGGTGAACTGCTCCAGCAGGACAAGGGCGAATACCAGCAGCACCAGGACTGACGCGAGTTGGGATGCGCCGGTCAGCGAAAACATGCCGAACCAGGTCTTGTAGATGGCTGTGGTAAAGGTGTCGAAGTTGAAAACCGATACGGTGCCGAAATCTGCCAGGGTTTCCATCAATGCCAGCATCAACCCGCCTGCAATCCAAGGACGGGCCATCGGCAGGGCAACCCGGAAAAAGCCTGCGGTGCGGCTGCAGCCGAGGGACTGGGCGGCTTCCTGGGCGCGTCGCCCTTGGGTGAGGAAGGCATTGCGCGCCAGCAGATAAACATAAGGGTAGAGCGCCAGCGTCATCGTCAGCACCACGCCGCCGCCGGAGCGCACCGGGGGAAACCAGGCGCTGCCGCCGAAGCTAGCCCGCAGCCAGGTCTGCACCGGTCCGGTGAAATCCAGCCAGGCCACAAAGACAAAGGCAGTGACGTAGGCGGGTATGGCCAGCGGCAGCAGCAGCGCCCAGGAGAAAAACCTGCGGCCGGGAAAATCGCAGGCCGCGGTCAGCCAGGCGAGACTTACGCCGAGCAGGGTTACCCCGACGGCGACCCCGCTGACCATCTTCAACGTGTTGGCCAGCAGACCCGGTAATACATGTTCGGCGAGGTGCCGCCAGATCTCCTGTTGCGGGGAAAGCAGCGAGAGCAGTACCACCGACAGCGGAACAACGATCAGCAGGGCGATGGCAAAAACGGCCAAGCGCCAGCCGTCCGGGAGAGAGGAACGAAAAAACGCAAAAGCGCCGATGGGCGCTTTTGCGGTGCTGAAAGGAGAATGTCTGAAATTATTTGTATCCGGCACGATCCATCAATCTTACGGCAGCCGCTTGCAATTCGCCAGCCTTGGCGAGGTTCACCGGATTCTGCTTGAACTGCCCCCAGGCCGTCACCACCGGATCCCATTTGATTTTCTGGTTGGCCGGATATTCAAGATTGACGTCGGCGAAAAGGTTCTGCGCCTTGTCCGAGGCCAGCCATTCCAGCAGTCTGATTGCCTCTTTCTCATGCTTGGCATATTTGGTGAGGCCTGCTCCGGAAACGTTGACATGCACCCCGCTTCCCTTCTGGTTAGGCCAGAAAATGCCCAGTGGCAAGTCCGGTTTTTTCTCCATCAGGCGGCCGAAGTAGTAGGTATTGGCGATGCCCACGTCGCACTGTCCGGCGGCGATGGCTTCCAGCATCTTGGTGTCGTCGGGGAAGGGGTCGGTGGCGAGATTTCCGACCCAGGATTTAACGATCTGCTCGGCGCGGGCTTCACCGTGTTCGGCGATCATCATCGCTACCAGCGACTGGTTGTAGACTTTCTTGGAAGTGCGCAGACACAGGCGGCCTTTCCACTTCGGGCTGCCGAGATCCTCATAGGTGGACAGATCTGCCGGCTTTATTTTCTGGTTGTTGAAGAAAACGGTGCGGGCGCGCACCGACAGGCCGAACCACTGGTTGCCGGGGTCGCGCAAATGAGCCGGGATGTTGCTGGTCAACACCTTCGACTGCACCGGCTTGAGCGAACCTTCCCTGGCGGCTTCCCACAGATTGCCGGCATCCACGGTAATCAGCAAGTCAGCCGGCGTGTTTTCGCCTTCGGCCTGGAGACGTTGCAGTAGCGGGCCTTCCTTGTCGGTAATGAACTTGATCCTGACGCCGGTTTCCTTGGTGTAGGCATCGAATAAAGGCTTGATCAGTTGCTCATTGCGGGCGGAATAAACCACGACTTCGTCGGCCAGTACCGGTGCGGCCAAGGTAACCAGAATCGCGCCAAGCAAAGCGCCAAAACCAAGCTTCTTCAAGTGTGTTGTGGTTGGCTTAGTGTGTTGCCCAGTTCCAATACAGGTCATGGATAATCTCCGAAAGAATAACAATCTTAATGATAACCATTATCATTAAGATTTGCAAGACATTTAGACCAGACATACTCAATTTGTTAAAATTCAGTGGGATAGGAATATCCAGATAGAAAAAACGTCGATCCGGGATGGCCGAGGCGTGTAGTTAAGGTGCTCGGACAAGAGCTCCGGCAGGAAACAAGTCGAGTCGGATCGACCGCGAGTCGATGCAAGCAGGGCGGATCAGTGTGTGGCTTCGTCGAGCAGGGCAACCGAGTCGAACTGGCGCTGATTCATCTCGTGGTGTCGTTTGATCATCAACATGAGGCCGGCGACGAACAGGCCGAAGAGTACGATGATGATATTGATCGAGAAGTTGGCCATGATCATCACCGAGTAGAACCCTGTCATGATCAGTATCGAGAGGTTCTCGTTAAAATTCTGCACCGCGATCGAGTGCCCGGCGCCCATCAGAACATGGCCGCGATGTTGCAGCAGGGCGTTCATCGGCACTACAAAAAAACCCGACAGTATGCCGATCAGCACCAGCAAGGGCATGGCGATGAGCGGATCGTCGACGAAAGTCATCAAGATCACCACGACACCCATTGCGATACCGAGGGGAATCACCTTGACGGATTGCCGCAGGGAGATCAGTTTTGCAGCCAGCACTGCACCCAGCGCTACCCCTATCGCCACTACTCCCTGCAGCATGCTGGCCTTGGACAGGCCGAACCCGAACGCCGACTTGGACCATTCGATGACTATGAATTGCAAGGTTGCGCCGGCGCCCCAGAACAAGGTGGTGACCGCCAGTGAGATCTGACCGAGCTTGTCGCGCCAGAGCAGCTTGAGGCAATGATTGAAGTCGTGCAGCAGATAAATGGGATTTTTTTTCAGAGCCTTGTGATCCACTCCCGTGTCGGGTATGCGCAAATTGAAGATGGCCGCAACAAGATAGATTCCGCCGATGACGGCCAGGTTCATCTCCGAAACAGAATCTATACCGGTGTCGATGACAGGACAATCAAAGGCAATCAATGCACTGGCAATCTCCGGCTTGATGAGTATGCCGCCGAGCACAGTGCCTAAAATGATGGCTACCACCGTGAGTCCTTCGATCCAGCCATTCGCGACGACAAGCAGGCGGGGCGGCAGGTATTCGGTAAGAATGCCGTATTTTGCCGGCGAATAAGCCGCCGCGCCCAAGCCGACCACCGCGTAGGCGATCAGCGGATGAAAATTGAGGAGCATCAACAGGCAACCGGCGATCTTGATGCCGTTGCTGATGAACATCACCCGCCATTTCGGCATCGAGTCGGCA
>CAYHXK010000033.1:0-13538 GCA_964360125.1 uncultured Sterolibacterium sp. | reverse complement strand
GTGGACAAAACCGGTGTCCGTACGCACGTTCCTGTCGGCGGCGTGGCCTGTCTCATGCTGGAGCCGGGAACGCGTGTTTCCCATGCGGCGGTGACTTTAGCCTCTCGCGTTGGATGCCTGCTTGTCTGGATCGGCGAGGCTGGGGTGCGGCGGTTTTTTCCCCTTGGCAGCCGGTTTGGCGGCGGCAGCGTGGGCGATGAATTCCTGGTCGAGAATCTCCATATCCGATGGCAATTCCGGCAGAGTCGGCGGCGATCCGGTGGGCTTGGTAGTTGCGGAAATCGTCGGTTCTGCGGCTGAGGGCGTCAAGGGGGTCAGCTCCAATGCCGGGGCAGGTGTAGCCGAGGAACCGCCAGCATTGGCATCAGCCGCGCTTGCCTGTCCCTGGCGCTTGGCTTTTTCGGCCTTGTTCAACGCATCCATCAGCAAACTCACTGCGGATTGCCCCCGCTTTTGAATACCCTCTGGGGCATAAATACCTGGCGTTGCGGCCCGTTGTCGCCCTTGAAGAAATCCCTGCCGGGCATCAGGTCGCGATAGGCGCGGTAATCCCCCGTCATACTGGCGTCCTGAATCACGATCGGCCGGAGAAATACCACCAGTTCGGTTTTGACATGTTCGTCGCTGCGGCTGACAAACAGGTTGCCGATCACCGGAATGCTGGACAGTCCGGGCACGGCGTTGTCGACATTGTTCAAGGAATCTTCCATCAAGCCGCCCATTACCGCGATGTTGCCATTGGTCACGCGTATCATGGATTCCATTTCCCGTGTGCGGATCACCGGGATGGAGCTTACGATGTCGCTGTCGAAGCCGTTGGCAAGGCTTTTTTTCAAGGAAGGATTGGGATCCGGCACGGTCCCCACGATGCGCGAGACACTCGGTCGGATATTCAGCAATACGCTATCGTTGGCGCTGATCTGCGGCGTTACATTCATGACGAAGCCAACCGGTACCGTGTTCAGGGTCGTAGTGTAGGAAACAATGGGGTTGGCTCCGGAAACTCCGGGCGTGACATCGGCCTTGATGGTGAAATACACGTTGTTGTCGATGACCTTGAGTATCGCGGTTTGGTTGTTGATGACCGAGAGTTTCGGACTCGACAGCACCTTGACCGTGCCGAACGCTTCGAGCAGCTTGATGGAAGTGCTGACGATGCCGACGCCATTGACGCTGGTGTTGCTATTGCTGAGTTCGAAAATGCTCGATGAAGGCGCGGCGATGTCGCCGACCGCCTTCTGGACCAGCTTGAAACCTGCGCTGCCCAGCGGCAAGATGCTCCAGTCGATGCCCTGTTGATATTTGTCGGAAAGCCGGACTTCGGCGATGGTTGCCTCGATCAATACCTGGCGGCTGACGCGGGTCATCACCTGATCCAGAAACTCCTGGATTTTCTCGTGCTGCCGGCCGGTGGCGCGGATCGTCAGAATTCCGCTCTCGGGGTTGGAAATGACGGAGGCCGCCTCGCGAAACGTGGTACGGCGCACGACGGTGGTTCCCTCTTGCTGCAACGATGCCGGGAGGGGACTGCCGACGATGGAAGGGGAGGCGGCGCTGCTCTTGGCGCTGGTTTTGGGCGGCTGCGCGCCGGTCCCCGAAGTCGATTGCTGGTCGGCATGCTCGACCACCGTTTCGCTCGACCCTTCGGGCAGTATCTTGTCCGTTTCGCGAAGAATATCCTTAAGGTTTTTTTCCAGGGTTTCCCAGAAACGGTTCTTCGAGATATTGTCGATCTTGGTCAGGGAATTATTTCCGCCCCCGCCCGCCCCTGTGCCGCCCGCGGAAGCGATTTGCGTCGTCACCGTGGTGGTGCCGCTGGTGTCCCGCGACATGTTGACGTAGTCGACCTTGTAGGTACGCAGAAACGGCGAGTCCGGCATGACAGCCAAATTTGGCCCATCGATTTCCCAGCGCATATCGACCTGCTGGGCGATCCGGCCGAGGAGTTGTTGCAGCGTTTGGTCGATGGCGTTGAGCGTCACCAGGCCCTGGATGCCCGGATAGATGTCCACGTTGATCTTGGCGTCGCGGGCCAAGGCGAACAGGAGTTCCTGCACCTTGACGTTGTTGACCACGACGCTGTAAGTCTCGGTTTTTGCGGCAGCGCGAGGTTTCGGCAGGACAGCGACTTGCTGCACCAGTTGGGGAATGTTCTGCGAGGCGGACGGCGGCAGACTTTCGATGCGCAGGTGTCCGCTGGAGGGAGGCTGGAAGGGGGCATTGGCACAGCCGGAAAGCAACCATGCCGCGCAGGCGGCCAGAAAGGGTGCAGATAAGCAACAGTGTCGGAAGGTCATGGCGAATGCAGACACATCCTGGTAAACGATTTTTTTGATGATAACACGGCAAGAATGATACACAATCGCATGATTCATCGATTTATATTTTATTCGACTGTTATCCATGGCAGGTGCTCGGAGCTCATCCATCGGATGCCACCCCGGCGTTTCTTAACGCAGATGTTTCACCATGCGGGGAAACGGGCCGAGGTTGCGCAGCGCAGCCGGGAGTTGCTGGATCGCGCCGAGGGCTGCTTCGCGCGTCGGGAATTCTCCATAGATGACGCCGACACGCTGGACGCCTTTGGCTTTGGCGAGGTAGACGCCAACTTGGTCTGCGCCGAGTTGCTCGATGCTGCGGTTGACGAAGCTTTCGATGGCGGCGGCCTGGCCTGAGTCGGAACCCAGGAGCTGGATGAACCATCGCTCGTCAGGCACTGTTTTCAACCAGAGCTGAGTGGCGTCAAAACGGGCGCGGGTTTGCTGACCCAGTCCCGCGGCCGGGTCCGATGCCTGCTGCGGCGATCTTGGGTTCAATGCCGCCGGCTGGGCCGGTTTCTGCTTTGCGTTAGAAACAGCGATAGGGGCGTCTAAAACGGGCAGGACGGCTACCGATGCAGGTGACGCCGGTTGAGGCGCCGGCAGGGCGGAGGGGGGAAGAGACTCGAGGCGGTTGTCGCGGAAAACCAGAATCCCCAGCAGCAACGCCAGAATCGAGGCGGCCAGGCCGGCCCAGATCCGCACGCGAGAGGGATTGAAGTTGGCGTATTCCGCATCGCGTATGGCGGCGTGAATATGCCGCGGCAAGATCTGATGCGTGTTCGCGGCGAATGCGGCAAGCAGCGATTTGTCGGCGAGGATGTTGATGCGCCGGGTAAGGCCCAGCGAGGCATAGGCGATCAGTTTTACGGCGGCGGCGCTGAACAGTTTGGGGCCGCGATATCCAGCGGCACGCATGCGAAAATCGAGGTAGCTATCGATGTCGTCACGGACCAGCGGTTCGAGGGAGAAGCTGTGGGTGATGCGATCCTTCAGCTGACGCATGTTCGGACGGGCGAGTACATCGTTAAGCTCCGGCTGACCGAACAACACCAGTTGCAGCAGCATGTGGCTGTTGGATTCGAGATTCGACAACAGGCGGATTTCTTCCAGCGTCTCGCTCGGCATGGCATGGGCCTCGTCTATCAGCACCACCACCTGGCGACCCTTGCCGTAAAGCTTGATCAGGTGTTCCTGCAAGGCTCGCAGGACGGCATTGTTGCGCCCGACAGCGATCTCGATACCGAGTTCCTCGGCGATGGCGTAGAGGATGTCTTCGCGCGACAGTGAAGGGTTCGCCAGATAAACGGTGACCACATGCGCCGGCAGGCGTTCCATCAGCACCCGGCACAACATGGTCTTGCCGCTGCCGACCTCTCCGCTGATCTTGACGATGCCCTCGTCGTTGGTGATGGCGTAGATCAAGGCGTCCAGCGTGGCGCCCCGATTGGCTCCAGTGAAGAAGAAGCCGGTGTTGGGCGTGATGCGGAACGGCGCCTCGGATAGCCCGTAATGTTCCAGGTACATCATCAATTTCCCGCCGTCCTTTTCATGCGAGCCAGAGTTTCAATCCGGCTGTAAAGGGTGGTGCGATTGATGCCGAGCAACTTGGCTGCCTGGCTGATATTGCCATGTGTGAGGCGCTGTGCGGCCTCGATATAGGCTTCCTCCCAGAGCTGCAGAGTGTCGTCCAGGCTGAAGTTGCCGCGTTGCTGCAAGTGGTGCAGCGCGGTATCGATCAATTCATCCGGGCTCCCCGGCGGCAACCGGCGGAACAACGCTTCGGCGAACTGGCTGTCGAGTTCGGATTCGAGGTCGGCCGCGGTGACGGCCTGGCCGGGGTATTTGGTGGTGAGTCGAATCACTATGTTGCGCAATTCCCGCACGTTACCGGGAAAATGGTAGGACATCCAGCGCGCGTCGGCGTCAGCCTCCAGAGTAAATGCCGGTTGCCCTGCCTGGCGCGCGTAGAGAGCGCGAAAGTGATCGAGCAGGCGATGCCTGTCCTCGCCCATGTCGCGCAGCGCCGGCGCGCTGATGGAAAACACGCTCAGACGGTGGTAGAGATCGGCGCGGAAACGGCCTTCGCGAACTTCCTGGCGCAGATCGCGATTGGTTGCGGCGACGACCCGGGCATGCGAGATGCGTTTTTGAGTTTCGCCGACGCGCTGATACTCGCCATTTTCCAGGACGCGGAGCAATTTTGGTTGCAAATCCAGGGGCAGTTCGCCAATTTCATCGAGAAACAGGGTGCCATTGCCGGCATCCTCGAAATAACCGGATTTGCCGGTGTTGGCGCCGGTAAACGCGCCTTTGGCATAGCCGAAGAGTATCGGCTCGACCAAAGTTGGCGAGATCGCCGCGCAATTCAGCGCAAAAAAGGGACGCTCCCTTCTCTCCGTCTGGCGATGCAGGCAGCAATTGGCGATGATTTCCTTGCCGCTGCCGGACTCGCCTTCGATCAGCACCGGGAACGGCGAGTTGGCGTACTGACGGGTTTGCTCGCGCAGTTTCCGCAGCGGCGGACTGGCGCCGATCAGCCCGCAAACGGTCGATTGCCTGGGTATGGCATGCGCGGGAGCTTCGGCATCGCGGAAAGCCAGCACCTTGAATAAAATCTGCAGCAAGCGCTCGGGGTCGACCGGCTTGGCGACGAATTCGGTGGCGCCCAAGGTACGGGCGTGACGACCGTGATCTTCCTCGTTTTGGCCCGAGAGGACAACGATCCGCATGCTCGGTGAATGCGCCAGAAGGCTGGAAATCAGGGCAAATCCCTCATCCGGGCGGTGCGGCAAGGGGGGCAAGCCGAGATCGATCAGGGCCAGTTGCGGCGGCACTGCGCTGTTGCGTAAATATTCGATACACTCGGAACGAGAAGCCGCCGTTGATACGCCAAAATCCCTGCTGAGGAAATAACTCAGCGTGTCGAGAATCAAGGGATCGTCATCGACGATCAACAACGATGGTTTGCGAGCGGCGTCGATCACTTGGCGGCGGTTGTTTTGTTGAAAATATTAGCTTGCTGCGTTGCGTTATACGGATCCCCGCTGTCATAATAGTGCGAGATAAGGACACGCAGGCAGAAGGCCCCTGAAACCGTAGTGTGACATAAATTTCAGAATGTTAAGCAAGGCAATCTGCTAGAATTCGGGCTTTCCGATATCATGGAGCGAGAGCCAATTCGGTGGCAACTGTGACTTCCCCGCCTGACGACAGCCTGATAAAAATCAGCAATCTCAGCTTTGCCTACGACAATCGACCTATCCTCAGCGGAATCAATCTGGAGATCCCGCGCGGCAAGGTTGTGGCGATCATGGGTAGCAGCGGTTGCGGGAAGACCACCACCTTGCGACTGATCGGCGGTCAACTGAAACCGACCCAGGGTGAAGTCAAAGTCAATGGACAAGTGGTGCACAAGCTGGAAAGCGATGATCTCTACGACCTGCGTCGGCAAATGGGCATGCTGTTTCAGTTCGGCGCCTTATTCACGGATATGTCGGTATTCGACAATGTCGCTTTCCAGATGCGCGAACATACCGATTTGCCGGAAGACATGATCCGGGATCTGGTGCTGATGAAGTTGCATGCCGTCGGATTGCGCGGCGCCCACGACCTGATGCCTTCCGAACTTTCCGGCGGCATGGCGCGGCGCGTGGCGCTGGCCCGCGCCATCGCTCTGGATCCGATGCTGATCATGTACGATGAACCATTCGCCGGCCTGGATCCAATTTCGCTGTCGATTATCGGCGACCTGATACGCCGGCTCAACGATGCACTTGGCGCCAGCTCCATCATCGTCACGCATGATGTGCAGGAATCGCTGAAGATTGTCGATTACGTGTATTTTGTTTCGGAAGGCAAAATCGTCGCCGAGGGGACCCCCGAGGAAATCAAGGCATCCAAGACGCCTTATGTGCATCAGTTCGTCTGGGGCGAAGCGGACGGCCCGGTTCCATTCCATTATCCCGCTGCGCAGTCTTATGCTGAGGAAATCATCGGAAAGGCGGTGAGCCATGGCCATTAATCCACCCGATCAAACTGGTGATAGTCACGCAAAATCAACGGTATCCCGCAGAAAGAGCCCAGGCGGAACGGGTTCTGGAACCCCAACCACCACCGTGCCCCGCAGGAAGAAGCCCCATTGGGAAAAATGCACGAGTCCTCCCAAACCGACCTCGGCCATCGGCAAGCTGGCCCATGCAATAACAGATCTCGGCCACCAGGTGACCAGCGCTGTCTGGCGGCTGGGGTTTGCCAGTCGTTTCTTGCTGGCGATCCTGCTCAATTCCGGCACGGCGCTGCGACGTTTCCACCTGACCATCCGCGAGATCTATTTCACCGGTGTGTTGAGTCTCATCATCATCCTCGTATCGGGCCTGTTCGTCGGCATGGTGCTTGGCCTGCAGGGCTACGATACCCTGGAGCGCTATGGTTCGAGCTCGGCACTCGGTGTGCTCGTCTCCCTGTCGCTGGTGCGCGAGTTGGGACCGGTGGTTTCCGCATTGTTGTTTGCCAGCCGCCGGCTCGGCCATCACCGCGGAAATCGGCTTGATGAAAGCCACCGAGCAGTTGTCGGCGATGGAAATGATGGCGGTGAATCCGATCGCCCGCATTGTCGCGCCGCGCTTCTGGGCCGGAGTGCTATCGATGCCGCTGCTGGCTGCGTTGTTCTCGGCGATGGGCATTTTCGGCGGTTATCTGGTCGGCGTGAAACTGATCGGGGTCGACGAAGGTTCGTTCTGGGCGCAGATGCAGGCTTCGGTCGATTTCCGCGAAGACATCATCAACGGGGTCATCAAGAGCTTCGTCTTCGGCATTATCATCAGCTGGATCGCGGTATATGAGGGCTATGATGCCGAGCCGACTGCCGAGGGCGTTTCCGGGGCGACCACACGCACCGTGGTAACGTCATCGCTGGCGGTTCTTGCCGCCGATTTCATTCTTACAGCATTCATGTTCCGGGGGACATAATGAACCGAGTCACGCTAGACCTTTGGGTCGGAATTTTTGTTGCCATCGGCATTGGGGCATTGCTTTTTCTGGGCCTGAAGGTAGGCAATCTGGGTGCGTCCAGCCTAAAAGAGCCGTATCGGCTGGAGGCAAAATTTGATAATATCGGCGGCTTGAAGGTGCGCGGAGCCGTTAAGGCCGCCGGCGTCGTGGTGGGCCGGGTATCGGAGATTGAATTCGATAGCGAGAATTATGTCGCCTTTGTCGCCATGGATATCGACAAGCGCTACAAGTTTCCTCGCGACACATTCGCCACGATCAATACCTCCGGCTTGCTCGGCGAGCAATACATCGGTCTGGAGGTTGGAGGCGATCCCGACATGCTGAAGAATGGCGATATTGTGAAAAAGACGCAGTCGGCCGTGGTGCTGGAGAAGCTCATCAGCCAATTCATGTTCGGCAAGGCTGCCGGGGATAACGGCAGCGCCAAGGAATAAGGTTGGGCCGGGCAGGGAACAACGAGGTATCCGTGAATACTGATTTCAATAACCGCCTCTCAAGGTTTTCGCTGGCAGCC
This sequence comes from uncultured Sterolibacterium sp., assembly GCA_964360125.1. GTDB lineage: Bacteria > Pseudomonadota > Gammaproteobacteria > Burkholderiales > Rhodocyclaceae > JACRAR01. Next base: position 5,693 of record CAYHXK010000033.1, on the reverse strand, counting down.
GCAGCGGTGTTTCTGCTCGGCGGCTGCGCCACTTCGGGGAACCCCAGGGACCCGATCGAGGGTTTCAATCGTGCCGTTTTCGCATTCAACGACGGCATCGATAAGGCCATTGTCAAGCCGGTGGCGCAGGGCTACGAAGTGGTACTGCCATCGCCGTTGCGTACCGGTGTGTCGAATTTCTTCGGCAACATCGATGATGTATTTATCGCCGTGAACAACCTGTTGCAGGGAAAAGTGTCCGAGGCCTTGAGCGATGCAGGCCGAGTGTTCATCAACAGCACGGTCGGATTGCTCGGCGTCATCGATGTCGCCAGCGAAGCCGGTTTGGAAAAGCATGACGAGGATTTTGGCCAGACTTTCGGTCGCTGGGGTGTCGGCGATGGCGCTTATCTGGTCCTGCCGTTGTTTGGGCCGCGTACGCTCCGCGATACCTTTGGACTGGTTCTTGACGTGCAGACCGATCCGGTCTCCCAGCAGCATGATGTGTCGTCGCGCAATACCCTGACGGCAACGCGCGGCATCAGCGAGCGTGCCCGCCTGCTGTCCGCCGACAAGATCGTCGAAGAGGCGGCGCTGGACCGCTACGCCTATATTCGCGACGCCTATCTGCAACTCCGCCGCAGCAAGATTTTCGACGGCAATCCGCCGCGCGAGAAATACAATGCTGCAAGCATTGATTCTGCACCGCTGCCCGCATGGAATCAGCTGACGACGTCTGGCCTGAAAGGGGTAGGTGGTGCTTCTCAGCCGATTACCGCGGGTGACGATCATGCCGTTGAGGCAATCACCGTGGTGCGTCAGTAGCCGAGGAATGGCGCTCTCTTCCACACTCAAGTTCCAGGCTTTCCCAAACCGCCATAAAGTTACTAAGGATTTCGCATGATGTTGTTCAACCGGTTACTACTGCTCTTTACCCTGGTGCTGCCCGTTGCCGCGGGGGCGCAGGCTCAATTGTCGAATGAAGCGCCCGACGTGCTGATCAAGCGGGTAACCAACGAGGTGCTGGAGATTGTCCGCAAGGATAAGGATATCCAATCCGGCGACCGCAAGAAGGTGCTCGATCTGGTCGATGCCAAGGTGTTGCCGCACTTCAATTTTTCCAGGATGACCCAGCTCGCCATGGCGCGTGATTGGCGGACTGCAACACCTGCGCAGCAAAAGCTCTTGACCGACGAGTTCCGCACGCTGTTGGTGAGGACCTACTCGAAGGCGCTGACCGAATACAAGAACCAGGTTATCGACTTCAAGCCATTTGCGATGAAGGCTGAGGAAACGGATGTGAAGGTTCGCACGCAGGTCATTCAATCGGGCGCGAAGCCGGTGACACTCGACTATTTTCTCGAGAAGCAGCCGCAAAGCTGGAAAGTGGTCGACATCGAGGTTGGCGGCATCAGTCTGGTGACCAACTACCGCGAATCTTTTGCCAGCGAGGTACGCAATGGCGGCATCGACGGCTTGATTAAATCTCTGCAAGCGAAAAATCGCAGCGCCGAATCGAAATGATCCGTAGTTCCGGAAATCGCGTCGAAGTGTCCGGCGACATGACATTGCCGAGCGCCTCGATGCTGCTGGAAGATGGCGGCAAGGCGCTGGAAAATCCTGAAACGGTTTTCGATCTCGCGCAGGTTACGGATGTCGACTCCTCCTGCATCGCCGTTATTTTCGGCTGGCTGCGAGAAGCGCAGCGGCAGGAGAAAACCATCAGAATCATTAATCCGCCCAAGGATCTATTGAGCCTGGCGGCCGTCTACGACGTCAGCGAGTTGCTGCCGCTCGCCTGAGCGCGCTGAGTAGCAGCGCTGCTTGTGGTTCCATGACTTCCGCGATTCTTGTCCAGCAAGTTGCCAAGCGTTTTGGCGCTGTGCGGGCGCTTGCCGGCATCGATCTTGAGGTGCGCCAGGGCGAGTTCTTTGGTTTGCTCGGCCCCAATGGCGCCGGCAAGACTACGCTGATCTCGGCACTGGCCGGCCTGGTGCGCCTCGATAGCGGACATATCGAAGTGATGGGATGCGATGTCGTGGCAGATTACCGCAATGCGCGGCGACAACTCGGCGTGGTGCCGCAGGAACTGGTGTTTGACCCGTTTTTCAGCGTGCGCGAGACGCTCAGGATCCAGTGCGGCTATTTCGGCATCCGTCAAAACCGGGAAAGTGATGCCTGGATCGACGAAATCCTCGCAAACCTCGACCTGGCCTCCAAGGCGAACGCCAACATGCGCTCTCTTTCGGGCGGCATGAAGCGGCGCGTGCTGGTGGCTCAAGCGCTGGTGCATCGGCCGCCGGTCATCGTGCTCGACGAACCGACTGCCGGCGTCGACGTGGAATTACGTCAGACCTTGTGGCAGTTTATCCGTCGCCTCAACCGCGACGGCCATACGGTGGTTCTGACTACACATTATTTGGAAGAAGCGGAGAGCCTTTGCAACCGCATCGCCATGCTCAAGGCAGGCCGGGTGGTCGCGCTGGATACCACAGTTAACCTGTTGCGCAGTTTTTCGACGCACGCACTGCGTTTGAGGCCGGCGCCGGGAGCCCTGCTACCGGCAGCACTGCTGAGCCGGGCTGAAAACAAGGATGGCGTCTGGAGCATAGCCTTTGATCACTACGAGGAAATCGAACCGGTACTGGCTGAACTGCGTGCTGCCGGATGCAGCCTGGACGATCTGGAGATCGGCAAGCCCGACCTTGAGGACGTTTTTGTCCGGGTAATGCAGGGCAAGGAAGGGGTAGCGGCATGACCGGGTTCTATACCTTGTTTTACAAGGAAGTTCTGCGTTTCTGGAAAGTGGGTTTTCAAACCGTTGCGGCCCCGGTGATGACCGCACTGCTGTATTTGCTGATTTTTTCCCATGTCCTGGAAGCCCATATACAGGTCTATCCAAACGTGAGTTACACGGCTTTTCTGGTACCGGGTCTGGTGATGATGTCGATGCTGCAGAATGCTTTCGCCAACTCCTCTTCGTCGCTGATCCAATCCAAGGTCACGGGCAGCATCATCTTTGTGCTGCTGCCGCCGATTTCCTACCGCGCATTCTTTCTGGCTTACGTGTTGGCGGAGGTGGCGCGTGGCATCCTGGTTGGCGTAGGGGTGTTACTGGCAACCCTATGGTTTACCCAACTGCAATTTGTCGCGCCGCTCTGGATCATCATATTCGCCATGCTCGGAGGCGGCATCCTGGCCAGCCTGGGTGTCATCGCCGGCATCTGGGCGGATAAATTCGACCAGCTGGCGGCATTCCAGAACTTCATCATCATGCCGCTGACCTTTCTTTCCGGGGTGTTTTACTCGATTCATTCGCTGCCGCCGTTCTGGCAGCAGGTGTCGCACTGGAATCCGATTTTCTACATGATCGATGGCTTCCGTTATGGATTTTTCGGGATTTCCGATGTATCGCCGTGGCAAAGTTTCGCCATCGTCACCACCTGTTTCGTGCTGCTCTCGGCGCTAACGCTCGGGATGCTGAAGCGCGGATATAAACTGAGAGCCTGAGGACAATTACCATGTTGGATCCGCACAAAATACAAGCATGGATCGCTGCCGATCTGGCCTGCGAGCACATCGCCATCGACGGCGACGGTCACCATTTTGCCGCGATCATCGTTAGCCGCGAGTTCGACGGCATGAGTCGCGTCAAGCGTCAGCAGCGCGTCTACCAGACCATCAAGGACAAGCTCGATTCCGGCGAACTGCATGCGCTGTCGATGCAGACGCTGACCCCGGAAGAATGGCTCGAAAAGCAGCGCAATGGATAAGCTGTTGATCGAAGGCGGCGTGCCGCTGTCCGGCGAAACCGCCATCTCCGGCGCCAAAAATGCCGCCCTGCCGCTGTTGTGCGCGGCACTGCTGACGCGCGAGCCGCTGACGCTGAGCAACGTGCCGAACCTCAACGATGTCGGCACCATGCTGAAATTGCTGGCGCAGATGGGCGTCAAGGTTCACCGGGAGGCGGGAAATGTGACGCTCGATGCCTCGAACCTGGACAACCCGGTGGCGCCCTACGAACTGGTCAAGACCATGCGTGCCTCGATCCTGGTGCTCGGGCCGCTGGCGGCGCGCAGCGGCGAAGCCAAGGTGTCGCTGCCCGGCGGCTGCGCCATCGGCGCGCGGCCGGTGGACCAGCATATCAAGGGACTGGCGGCGATGGGCGCCGAGATCAGCGTCGAGCATGGCTATGTATATGCCCGGGTAGCGCGTCTGAAAGGCGCACGGCTGTTCACCGACATGGTTACCGTGACCGGCACCGAAAACCTGATGATGGCGGCGTGCCTGGCCGAGGGCGAGACGGTGATCGAGAATGCCGCCCGCGAACCCGAAGTGGTGGACCTGGCGAATTGCCTGGTGGCGATGGGCGCGCAGATTTCCGGCGCCGGCAGCGATGTGATCCGCATTCGCGGCGTCGATCGCCTGCACGGCGCGACCCATCGCATCATGCCCGACCGTATCGAGACCGGCACTTACCTGTGCGCTGCTGCGGCTACCGGCGGAGCGATTCGTCTGACCGGTACTTCAGCCAGTTATCTGGATGCCGTCATCGACAAGCTGATGGACGCCGGCTGCGAGGTGCAAGCAGAGCGCGACGCGATCAGCATCAAGGCGCCGCGCAAGCTCACCGCGGTCAGCCTGCGCACCTCGCCCTATCCGGCCTTCCCCACCGACATGCAGGCGCAGTTCATGGCTTTGAATGCGGTTGCCGAGGGTACGGCGGTGATCCGCGAGACCATCTTCGAGAATCGCTACATGCATGCCGTAGAGTTGATCCGCCTGGGCGCCGACATCCGCATCGACGGCAATACCGCCGTGGTCAGGGGTGTTGCCAAACTCGACGGCGCCACGGTGATGGCCACCGATCTGCGCGCTTCGGCCTGCCTGGTGATCGCCGGCCTGGTGGCGCAGGGCGAGACGCTGATCGAACGCATCTACCACCTTGATCGCGGCTACGAACGACTGGATCAGAAACTCGTTGCACTGGGTGCGCGCGTGCGGCGGGTCAAGTAATTCTAATCTCCGCCGCCGCTGCGGTAAAATCGCCCTTTTGCTTCAGGACCAAACCGTGAACGGCATCACCATCGCCCTGTCGAAGGGCCGCATCTTCGAGGAGACCCTGCCCTTGCTGGCGGCGGCGGGCATCGTCCCGAACGAGAACCCGGACACCTCGCGCAAGTTGATTATCGGCACCAGCCGACCCGACGTGCGCGTCGTCATCGTGCGCGCTGCGGATACGCCCACCTATGTCCAGTATGGCGCCGCCGATCTGGGCATCGCCGGCAAGGACGTGTTGCTGGAACATGGCGGCCTGGGCCTGTATCAGCCGCTCGACCTGAAGATCGCCAAGTGCCGCATGTGCGTCGCCGTGCCCGCCGGCTTCGACTATGCGCAGGCGGTGCAGCGCGGCGCCAGGCTGCGCGTGGCCACCAAGTACATCGATACGGCGCGCGAGCACTTCGCCGCCAAGGGCGTGCATGTCGACCTGATCAAACTCTATGGCTCGATGGAGCTGGCGCCGCTGGTCGGCCTGGCGGATGCCATCGTCGATCTGGTGTCCAGCGGCGGCACGCTCAAGGCCAACAATCTCGTGGCGGTGGAGGAGATCATGCAGATATCCGCGCGCCTGATCGTCAATCAGGCGGCGCTGAAAATCAAGCGGGAGCTGTTGCAGCCGCTGATCGACGCTTTCGCCGGAGCGGCGGAATGAC
>CAYHXK010000032.1:2615-13769 GCA_964360125.1 uncultured Sterolibacterium sp. | reverse complement strand
ATCGAGGCGCCCGGACTCTGTTCGCCGTCGCGCAAGGTGGTATCGAAAATTATCAAATGTTCCTTTGCCATCGTCATCTCCAGGGAAATCGGAATGCAAGCCAACTGTGCCGGGCGGTGTTGCCGCCAAGCTGAAATAATACCGAATTGTGGGTGGGGGAGTTTAGCGCGCGCGGCGCAGCAGCGGCCGCAGCGCAGAGCGCAACGGCAACCTCGCCAGCAATAGGCCGGAGAGGATGAAAAACAGGGCGGAGAAAGTAATGACCGAAATCATGGGTTCGACTATAAACGCATCATTGCATCAGCGTCAAGCTGTCTTGCGATTTTTTAGCCATCGCCATATTGTGAGGACGTAACCGGACAGCGCATAGACGAGGAACAACGCAAACAATACGCCCGGCGGATAACTCGACAGCAGGATGTAGCCGAGGCCGATCGCCGGCACCGCCATGAATGGCACGCTACGGCGCAGATTGATGTCCTTGCCGCTCCAGTACGGGATATTGCTGACCATGGTAACGCCGGCAAAAATCGTCAGGATGCAGGCGTACCAGCGCGCATCCTCGCCGCTATAGCCGAGATCGAGCATCACCCACACCAGGCCCGCGACCAGTGCCGCCGCCGCCGGGCTGGGTAAACCCTGGAAATAGCGTTTATCGACTACATCGATATTGGTATTGAAGCGCGCCAGACGCAGTGCGGCGCCGGCACAGTAGATGAAGGCGGCGATCCAGCCGAGCTTGCCCATGCCCTTCAGCGCCCATTCATACACTACCAGTGAGGGCGCGGCGCCAAACGACACCATGTCGGAAAGCGAGTCGTACTCGGCGCCAAAGGCGCTCTGGGTATGGGTCAAGCGGGCAACGCGTCCATCCAGGCCATCGAGCACCATGGCGATGAAAATGGCCACGGCGGCAGACTCAAAGCGGACGTTCATCGCCTGAACGATGGCGTAGAACCCGGCGAACAGCGCAGCGGTGGTGAACAGGTTGGGCAGGATATAGATGCCGCGCCGGCGCAATTCGGGGTTCATCAGGGCTTTGCGAGGGCGGATCACAGGCATATCAAAGCCGATCAGGGTCGGGAAAACGCTAATATTGTAGGCGCACCATCGCGCTCACTGCAATTCGGCAAGGATGGTGGCCGAAGCATACACCTTGTCGCCTATGGTCACCTTGATCCGGGACTCCGGCGGCAGATAGAGATCGACACGCGAGCCGAAACGAATGAACCCGTAACGCTGACCGCGCTTAAGAGTATCCCCGGCATCGACGTAGCAGAGTATGCGCCGTGCAATCAAGCCGGCCACCTGGACGCAGGTGACCTCATGGCCGGTAGCGGTGCGCAACCACAGGGCGTTGCGCTCGTTTTCGGTTGAGGCTTTGTCGAGATCGGCATTGACGAATTTACCAGGGTGATACCAGCGCTGTTTGACCTCGCCGTCGACCGGGCTGCGATTGGAATGCACGTTGAACACATTCATGAACACGCTGATCTTGAGAGCCTCACGCTCCAGCCATGGATCGCGGACTGGCTCAATTGCAACGATGCGGCCATCGGCCGGCGACAGCACGCTGTGCGCGTCGCCTGGTATCGGCCGCGCCGGATCGCGGAAGAATTGCACACAGAAAAGCAGTACCAGCCACAGCGGTATGGCCCACAGCCAGCCCACGGCGCCAGTCACCGCCATGGCGGCGCCGAGAGCCATGCCGATGAACGGCCAACCCTCGCGGGCAATCATGGGGTGGGGATAATTTGTCATTGCGTCGGCAGTGCGGGGTGAGAAGTCATCGGGCCACCCACCGCCGATCGATCAGCCTGCACTAGTTCTTGGACTGGTCGACCAGCTTGTTCTGTTTGATCCACGGCATCATGCCGCGCAGCTTTTCGCCGACGACCTCGATCTGATGCGCCGCCAGGTTACGCCGTTGGGAAAGCAGTGTTGGCGCGCCGGCCTTGTTCTCAAGAATGAATTCCTTGGCGTATTGACCACTCTGGATTTCCTGGAGGATCTTCTTCATTTCCAGCTTGGTCTCATCGGTAACAATGCGAGGGCCGCGAGTAATATCGCCATATTCTGCGTTATTGGAGATCGAGTAATGCATATTCGCCAAACCGCCTTCATAGATCAGGTCAACAATCAGCTTGAGTTCATGCAGGCACTCGAAGTACGCCATCTCAGGCGCATATCCGGCATCCACCAAGGTCTCGAAGCCGGCCTTGATGAGTTCCACGGTGCCGCCGCACAACACGACCTGCTCGCCGAACAGGTCGGTCTCGGTTTCCTCGCGGAAAGAGGTCTCGATGACGCCGCCGCGGGTACCGCCGTTGGCCGCTGCGTAGGATAAGGCCATGTCGCGGGCCTTGCCGGACTTGTCCTGGTGCACGGCGATCAGGGAGGGCACACCGCCGCCCTGCACGTAGGTCGAGCGCACCAGATGGCCGGGGCCTTTCGGCGCGATCATGACGACGTCGATGTCGGCGCGCGGCATGACTTGTCCGTAATGAATGTTGAATCCATGTGCAAACGCCAGCGTGGCGCCCTTCTTCATGTTCGTCTCGACTTCGGCGGCATACACCGCGCCGATCTGCTCGTCGGGCAGCAGCATCATGACGAAGTCGGCGTCTTTCACCGCCTTGGCAATTTCCTCGACTTTGAGGCCGGCCTTCTTGGCCTTGTTCCAGGAAGCACCGTCCTTGCGCAGAGCAACCGTCACCTTGACACCGGAATCGTTCAGGTTGTTTGCGTGGGCGTGGCCCTGCGAACCATAGCCGATGATGGTGACTTTCTTGCCCTTGATAAGGGAGAGATCGGCGTCCTTGTCGTAATAAACCTTCATAACAATCCTTTCAAATGCGTGAGGTGTGAGGTGTGAGGTGTGAGATGTGAGGTGTGAGATGTGAGGAGCAAGGCACGGTGTGGGGGTTATCCTTCACTCCTTGCTCCACACGCCTCACACTTTTAAAATTCTATCGCCGCGGCCGATGCCGCTGACACCGGTGCGCACCGTCTCGAGAATCAGCGCCTTGCCGATGGCTTCGAGGAAAGCGTCGAGTTTGGCGTTGTTGCCGGTCAGTTCGATGACATAGGTTGTCTCGGTGACATCGATGATGCGGCCGCGGAAGATGTCGGCGATGCGCTTCATCTCCTCGCGATCCCTGCCAGTGGCGCGCACCTTGACGAGCATCAGCTCACGCTCTAGGTGTGGCGCCTCGGAAAGGTCCACCACTTTGACCACCTCGATCAGTTTGTTCAATTGCTTGGTAATTTGCTCGATCACATCGTCCGGGCCGACGCTGACGATGGTCATGCGCGACAACGAGGGGTCCTCGGTCGGCGCGACGGTCAGCGATTCGATATTGTAGGCACGTGCGGAGAACAAGCCGGAAACGCGGGAGAGCGCACCGGCTTCGTTTTCCAGGAGTATTGAAATAATGTGTCGCATATTTGGTCGTTCCCAGCGTTCTATAGATCTTCAGCCAGGATCATCTCGGACAAACCCTTGCCGGCCGCTATCATGGGAAAGACGTTGGCGGTTTGGTCGGTGATAAAATCCATAAAAACCAGCTCGTTTTTGTGAGTGGTAAATGCCTCGCGCAGCGCCGCTTCTACATTTGCAGGCTTGTCGATATGCATGCCCACGTGGCCATAGGATTCTGCCAGTTTTACAAAATCCGGCAAAGCGTCGACATAGGACTCGGCATAGCGGTTGCCATGGAACATTTCCTGCCACTGCCTTACCATGCCGAGATAGCGGTTGTTGAGGTTGATGATTTTGATCGGCAGCCGGTATTGCTTGCAGGTCGATAGTTCCTGGATGCACATCTGGATCGATGCTTCCCCGGTGACGCACGCCACGGTCGCCTTGGGATTGGCAAAATGCGCACCCATCGCCGCCGGCAAACCAAAGCCCATCGTGCCGAGACCGCCGGAATTGATCCAGCGCCGCGGCTTGTCGAACTTGTAATACTGTGCAGCCCACATCTGGTGCTGGCCGACGTCGGAAGTGACGATAGCATCGCCTCCAGTGACCTCGTAGAGCTTCTCAATCACATACTGCGGCATGATGACTTTGCTGTTCTGCTTGTACTTCAGGCAGTCCTTGGCGCGCCAGGTTTCAATCTGCTTCCACCACAGGGCAAGCGCCTTGGCGTCCGATTTTTCATCGGCAGCTTCAAGTTGCTTGAGAAGATCCTCGAGCACATCAGGCACATTGCCGACTATGTGGACATCGACTTTGACGCGTTTGGATATCGAGGACGGATCGATGTTGATATGGATGATCTTGCGCTGGACCTCGTTAAAATGCGCCGGGTTGCCGATCACACGGTCATCGAAACGGGCGCCGATGGCAAGCAATACGTCGCAATTCTGCATCGCCATGTTGGCTTCGTAAGTACCGTGCATGCCGAGCATTCCGACGAACTGCTTGTCAGTGGCCGGATAACCGCCCAGACCCATCAGCGTATTGGTTATCGGGAAGCCAAGCGCCTTGACCAGTTTGATCAGCTTGTTCGACGCATCCGAAAGAATCACTCCGCCACCGGAATAAATCATCGGCCGCTTGGCGCTTAGCAGAAGTTGCAGTGCTTTTTTGATTTGTCCCGAGTGCCCCTTGGTAACGGGATTGTAGGAGCGCATCGTGACGCTCTTCGGGTAATCGTATTCACACTTGTGATTGGTGATGTCCTTGGGGATATCCACCAGCACCGGGCCAGGACGGCCAGTTTTAGCCAGATAAAAGGCCTTCTTCAAGGTGATGGCGATATCCTTGACATCCTTGATCAGGAAATTATGTTTGACACACGGGCGGGTAATACCCACCGTGTCGCACTCCTGAAAAGCATCCTGGCCGATATAGGCTGTCGGCACCTGCCCGGAGATGACCACCAGCGGAATCGAATCCATATAGGCAGTCGCAATGCCGGTCACGGCATTGGTCACGCCGGGACCCGAGGTGACCATGCATACGCCTATTTTTTGCGATGAGCGGGAATAAGCATCCGCGGCATGCACGGCAGCCTGTTCATGGCGCACCAGGACATGCTTGAATTGGTCCTGCTTAAACATCGCATCGTAGATGTATAGCACCGAGCCGCCAGGATAGCCGAACACAAATTCGACCTTTTCTTCCTGCAAACACCTGATTACAATTTCCGCACCTGTCAACAGCATTTTAGTATCCGCAGCACAATGAACGTCCAAAACATGTAACCTTACTTGCTAGCCCGAATTTGGTCAAGGCATTACAGCTTTGTCACGATCTAAAATACAGCCATTTGGCGATTGAGGATATTCCCTGGCTACCCATAACGAACTTTCCGAATTTCTCGCCGATGTGGAACGACGGGCCTTCAAACAGGCGATGTTCGCCGTACGCAATGAAGACAACGCGCTCGACATCGTGCAGGATACAATGCTGAAGCTCGCGGAGAAATATGGCGACAAACCAGTGGCAGAGCTGCCGATGCTGTTTCAGCGCATTTTGCAGAACACCATTCGTGATTTCTATCGTCGGCAGAAGGTACGTTCGCTTTGGACCACTCTGCTCTCTTCGTTCACACCGGCGGAGGATGAGGAAGGCGACCCCCTGGAAACTTTACAGGCTCATGAAGGGTCGAATGTTCCGACACCGCACGCCAGTCTAGAACAATCGCAAGTACTTGCCATAATTGAAAAAGAGATCGAAAAACTGCCGCCACGTCAACGAGAAGCCTTCCTCATGCGTTACTGGGAGGATATGGATATTGCCGAAACGGCTGCAGTCATGGGTTGCTCGGAAGGCAGCGTAAAGACGCATTGTTCCCGTGCAACTCACACACTGGCTGCGGCACTCAAGACAAAAGGCATCGAACTATGAATAATCATCTCCACCATGAGCAGCAACTTGCCTACAAGCTCAGACACGCGCTCGACCATGGCGCCGACAATCTGGACCGCAGCACCATCGACAAACTCATGACGGCGCGCCAACATGCGCTGGCTCATCAAAAGGCGGTTGAAGTCGGTCTGAGCCTGGCGGGGGCGGGACAAGGCGTTGGCCACTTTGCCCATGAAGTACTGTTGCCGCGGGCACGGACAATGGCTGCGCTGCTCGCTCTTGCCATTGGCGTCACATGTACGTATTACTGGAATAATTTCCAGCAGGCGGACGAAAACGAGGTGATCGACAGTGCCCTACTCGCCGACGATCTGCCGATAAACGCTTATCTGGATCGCGGTTTTCGCCTATGGCTCGAGCACCCTGCACCATCGTCGCCACAATAACGCTGGTTTTAGCGCTGGCACTGACGAATCCCGCCAATGCCGTCACCATCCCCCCCCTCAAACAACCGAAATGGGCGGAACTGACGCCACAGCAGCGTGAGGTACTGGCTCCGCTGTCGGGCGAATGGGACAAACTCGAGTCTTATCGGCGCAAGAAATGGCTGGGAATTGCCAAGCGCTATCCTGCCATGTCGGCCGAAGAACAACAGCGCATACAGCGCCGCATGAAAGACTGGGCCAACCTGTCTCCGGAAGAACGAAAACAAGCGCGCGAACAGTATAAGACCCTGCAAAAAGTTCCGCCCGAGAAGCGTCAGGCGGTCAATCAGAAATGGCAGGAATACAAAAATCTTCCCGATGCGGAAAAGCAACGCCTGAAGCAAGCCGCCACGCGCAAGCCACAGCCCAAGAGTGGATCGGGCAAATCCGCGGCGATAAATCCGCTTCCCAATCCAAATCCCAGCCCTAACACTTCCAAGGTGCCGGGCGCTCAAGTCAGCCCTGCTCCAGCGCCCACAAACCCCGTACAGTAACAAATCCCGTGGCTGTCCCCCCTGCTGTTCCGCCAGCGCTTGTCCCAAGCATCCGCCGCCGCCTGGCGAGCATGCTGTATGAGAGTCTGCTGGTGCTGGGCGTGTTATCCGCAGGCTTCATGCTGCCTCACCTCGCCATAGGGCTAGGGCTCAACATGACTTTGCCGGGTCCTCTGCTACTGCTCCATCTGTTGTTGGTATTATTGGCGTATTTCGTCTGGTTTTGGCGCCACGGAGGCCAAACGCTCGCCATGCAGACCTGGAAGTTCCGGCTTGAGAGCGCGCTCAATGGGGGTAATGTAACTCTGCCACAGGCTCTGGCGCGCTTTGTCCTGTGCTGGCCTTCGCTGTGTTTTTTTGGTGCCGGACTGATCTGGGCAGTATTCGATCGCGACCGGCAATTCCTTCATGACCGACTGGCCGGAACACGCCTGGTCGTTGGGAAACAACACCAGTCAACCCAACTTGCCGATGCTACCGTCTTTCCACCCACCAGATCATTCCGGCAGCCGCCAGCAGGAACAAGCTGCTCGGCGTAATGGCGGAAATGAATGGAGTCCAGTTGTTGATTGCCCCGAGGCTGGAAAACAATCCATTTAACATATGGAAGGTGATGCCCAGCATGATTCCGGCAAATACCTTGATGCTCACCGCCCCCATGCGATCCTGCAAGTAAGCGAAAGGCAGCGCCAGAGCCATCATCACCAGCGCGGCAAGCGGATAGATTAGCTTCTTCCACAAAGCAATCGCATAGCGCTGTGCCTTCTGCTGGTTCTCTTCCAAATGACGGACGTACTGGAAGAGATTGATAAATGACATACGTTCAGGCACCACCATCAGCACGGAAAGAATGTTCGGAGTCAACGCCGAGCGCCACAGCATTTCCGGCAAGCGACTGACTCGCGTTGTATCCCCTTCGAATACAGTCTGCATGACTTTAATCAGTCGCCATTGGTTTGGAGGTTGAAACTCGCCCTCCTCTGCATCGCTGATCGAGCGCAATTGGTGCTCTTTGTCGAATTCGTAGATGCGTACCCCGCGCAACCGCGTATCCGGGAGTACATCGCGCACATTCACGAAATTTTTCTCGTCCTTCACCCAAAGACCGGAGCGAAACTCCTGGGCAACCATCGAACTCAGCGCCTTGAGGCGCAATTGTTGGGCAACTCGCTCAGCCGGAGGCGCCACAAACTCACCAATGACAAAAGTCAGTACGATGAAGGTTACGCCCAGCTTTGCCAGAGTACCCAGCAGGGCTGAAGTCGATAGGCCGGAAGTCCGTAAAACAGTGATCTCGGAATGTCGAGCCAGCAGGGTTAACGCGTAAAGACTGCCTATCAGCACAGCGATCGGAAATAGCTCGTAAATGCGTCCCGGAACAGTCAGCAACACGAAACCGGCGGCATGCTGTAGCTGATAGCCTCCCTTGCCGATATCCTCCAGTTCGTGGATCAGGTCAAAAAAAGCGAATAACATCAGAAATGCAGTCAGCACCAATGCCGTAGCGGTATAAATCTCCCGCGCCAGATAGCGCTCATATACTTTCAGCGCCATAGCCGCACCCAGGAAAACACCATCAGACGTCGCGAGAACAGCATCAGCAGCAACACGAACATCACCACGTGTACCAGCCACACACCGATCCAGAAATCCAGCCGTCCCTGCGCGACCCAAGCCTGGCTGACACTGATCAGGTTACTGTAGATCATATAGGTCAGCACGGCGAAGATCAGATTATTGGTACGGCCGGCACGCGGATTGACAAAGGACAGCGGGATCGCCAGCAAAGCCAGATTGAGTGCCGCCAAGGGAATCCCGAGACGCCACAACAACTCACCCAGGTTCGGTGCGGTCGGGTTTGTGGCCAGTTGCAATACCGTCAAATTCTTGGGGGTCATGACAATTCCCCGTGCCTCGCGCGACTCTACGCGCACTGCATAGCGCTCGAACTGCATGACGCGATAGTCGGATTGGCCCGGCGTACCCTCATAGCGACGGCCGTTTTCCATAACCAGAAAGTGGTCGCCATTGGGAAAGACTTCCTGATGGCCCTGCGCCGCCGCCATCACCCCGAGACGACCGTGTTGCACAGAACTGATGAAGATATTTCTCACGCGTCCCGCACTTTCACGGCTGATTCCTTGATCGCCTATCTCGTTACCGGCCACTTCCTCGACAAAAAAGACACGGTCTGCCGATGACGACTCCTTGAAAGATCCAGGTGCGACGCGCGAGACATCGTCTCGGCTAGCTATTTTTTGCCGGTATTCGGCACTTTTCGACAAAGCCCAGGGTGACAGGAACAACGCCAGCACAGAAATTGTCGCCACCATAGGCGCGGCGAATGTCAGCACCGGACGTACCCATGCAGTGAGCGGGAGCCCGCAGGTAAACCACACTACCATTTCGGAATCGCGGTAAGAGCGCGATAATGACAGCAACACTGTGATGAACAGGGTTAATGACAACTGTACCGGCAAATAATTCAGCGCGCTGAAGCCTAGCAGGGCCACTACCGCATCCGACGCCAGCGAGCCCCCGGCAGCCTGGCCGAGCAGTCGAATCAGCTGCGTCGTCAGCATGATGGCGAACAGGGCCACAAAGATAGCGATGGCAGTGCTGGCAAATTCCCTCAGAGCAGCACGTTGGAATATCATCTTGACTTTGACTTTTGGCGGTAAATTTGGGGATAATGAAAATAATTGCCGATAATTCCCCAAAGAGAAATCATCTTCCCCAAATCCATCCGAGGATTAACAAATGGAATTTAGCATAAAAAGCGGCAGCCCGGAGAAGCAGCGCACCGCTTGTGTCGTGGTTGGCGTGTTCGAACCGCGCAAACTTTCCGTCCCTGGCGAAATCCTCAACAAGGCTTCCAATAATCATATTTCCGATCTGCTCCGGCGTGGCGATATGGAAGGCAAATCAGGCACGAGCCTGCTGCTGCACAATGTGCCAGGCACTCTCTGTGACCGCGTTTTGCTGGTCGGTCTGGGCAAGGAAAAGGACTTCCGCGAGAAAGAGTTCCGCGATGCCGTTTCGACTTCAGTGCGCACGCTCAATGAAACCGGTGCTTTCGATGCCTGTTTGACCCTGTCCGAACTTCCGGTGAAAAAACGCGACATGTCCTGGCGCATTCGCCAGACAACGCTGGTAGTGTTTGAGACACTCTACCGCTTCGACCGCTACAAGTCGAAAAAGGACCAGGTACGCCGTCCTCTGCGGAAACTGACCCTGTCGGTGGAAAGCCGAACCGACTTGTCAGGCGCCGAAACAGCCCTGGCACAAGGACAAGCTATCGCCGCCGGCATGAATCTGGCGAAAGATCTCGGCAACCTACCGGGTAACGTTTGCACGCCCAGCTACCTTGCCGAGCAAGCGCTGGAGATGCGGGAAGTGAACAATCTGAAGGTAGAAGTACTGGATCGCGCCGACATGGAAAAACTCGGCATGGGTTCACTGCTGTCGGTAACCCGTGGTTCGCATCAGCCGCCCAAGTTCATCATACTGCGGCATGACGGCGGCAAGAAAGGCGAAAAACCCGTGGTGCTGGTCGGCAAGGGAATCACCTTTGATAGCGGGGGAATTTCACTGAAACCGGGCGCCGAGATGGACGAAATGAAGTACGACATGTGCGGCGCCGCCAGTGTGCTTGGCACGATGAAAGCCATCGCCCTGATGGCTTTACCCGCCAACGTCGTCGGCTTGATTCCAACCGCCGAAAACATGCCCGGAGGCGGCGCCAGTCGGCCCGGCGACATCGTTACTTCAATGTCCGGGCAAACCATCGAAATTCTCAACACCGACGCCGAAGGCCGGCTGATTCTTTGCGATGCTCTGACTTATGCAGAACGCTTTCAACCGAAATGCGTCATCGACATCGCTACGCTTACCGGCGCTTGCGTGATTGCATTGGGCCATGTCGCCAGCGGCCTGTTCGCCAACGATGAAGGCCTTGCCCGCGAACTCCTCCACGCGGGACAAAATGCCTACGACCGTGCCTGGCAGATGCCCTTGTGGGAGGATTACCAGGAGCAGTTGAAAAGCCCCTTCGCCGACATGGCCAACATCGGCGGCCGACCCGCCGGCACGATCACGGCTGCCTGTTTCTTGTCGCGCTACACCAAGAAGTACCACTGGGCACATCTCGACATCGCCGGCACCGCCTGGAAGTCCGGTAAGGAGAAAGGCTCGACCGGCCGGCCGGTGCCGCTGCTGACCCACTTCCTGCTGGCGCGCGCTGGCGCTCAGGTCGATTGATCGCCAGCCGTCGAAAATTAATAGTCATCTGAATCCGCTCCATGACTAAAGTGCTTTTCTGCCACGGCGCTGCGGATCGATTGCAAGCCGCCGC
>CAYHXK010000032.1:0-2515 GCA_964360125.1 uncultured Sterolibacterium sp. | reverse complement strand
CCATGACTAAAGTGCTTTTCTGCCACGGCGCTGCGGATCGATTGCAAGCCGCCGCCGCCTGGCTGATGCAATTCCGTGCGCAGAAACATCCGGCGGTAGCCTTGATCTACGCGCCGAATGCCGAGGTGGCCGAGCGCTTCGACCGCCTGCTGTGGGTGCAACCCGCCATCGGTTTTCTGCCGCATTGCCGCATCGATTCGCCACTTGCCGCCGAGACGCCGGTCCTGATCGCCAGCAATCTTGACAACTTGCCGCAGGAAGAGCGTCTGCTCAATCTTAGCGACGAACTGCCGCCCGGCTTTAGCCGTTTCGAAAATCTTATTGAAATCATCAGCCAGGATGACGCCGTCCGTCTGCCGGCACGCGATCGTGCCAAGTTCTACCGCGATCGCGGCTATGCCATTGAGTTTCGCGATCTGGACAAGGAGCCCTTGTGAGCGACAACTTGCTCGACCAGGCGGATGCATTGATGCGCCGACGGGTATTTGTCGCCGGCGCCAACAGCGGACCCGTCGCCCCGGATGATCCTGAACACGCCATGGAGTCAAGCGAGACTGATGCGGATTCGACGCTCGAAAATGTGCCGATTTTGACCGATGTAGTGGTCGCGCATGATATCCAGTCGGATGCCAAGCTTACCGATGACCTGAAACCGGAAACGTTCTCTACATCCCGGGCAGAATCTAGTTCAAGCCGGCATTTCGATCGACTATTGTCGGAACGGCAAGCTGTACTGACCCGTGAAATCGAAACCTGGCTCGACGAACAGTTGCCGCAAATGGTGATCCGCGCCATGGACGGGATCACCGATCATCTGGTCGCCCTGCTTGCCAATCGCGCCCGCGACGATTTGCTGCCGCGTCTGGAGGCCGCCATGCAAGCACCCCAAGAAGCTGCGGCTGACGCCGATAGCGCCGAATCGTAAAGTGAATCCGCTTGCTCCGGTATAATTCGCGACCACCTTTCCGCGAATTACCCTTTTCCCGATGGAACTCTCCAAAAGCTTCGATCCTTCTGCAATCGAGTTGCGCTGGTATCAACACTGGGAAGGACACGGCTATTTCAAGGCCGGCCTGGACCAAAGCAAGCCGAAGGAAAACGCCTACTGCATCCTGCTGCCCCCGCCCAATGTCACCGGCACCTTGCACATGGGCCACGGCTTCCAGCACACGCTGATGGATGCGCTCACCCGCTACCACCGCATGCGCGGCTGGAATACGCTGTGGCAGCCGGGCACCGACCATGCCGGCATCGCCACGCAGATCGTGGTGGAACGCCAGCTCGAGTCGCAGGGCATTTCGCGCCACGACCTCGGCCGCGAGGCGTTTGTCGAGAAGGTGTGGGAATGGAAACGTGAATCCGGCTCGGCCATCACCCAGCAGATGCGCCGCCTCGGCGCCTCGCCCGACTGGTCGCGCGAGCGCTTCACCATGGATGCCGGGCTGTCGCAGACCGTCACCGAGAGCTTCGTCCGGCTATACCGCGAAGGCCTGATCTACCGCGGCAAGCGGCTGGTGAACTGGGACCCCGTGCTCGGCACCGCCGTATCCGACCTGGAAGTAGTCCAGGAAGAGGAAGACGGCCATCTGTGGCATATCCGCTACCCGCTCGCCGACGGCTCGGGCCATCTTACCGTTGCCACCACTCGCCCCGAGACCATGCTCGGCGACACGGCGGTGATGGTGCATCCGCAGGACCAGCGCTACCAACGCTTGATCGGCAAAACCGTGCGCTTGCCCCTGACCGACCGCGAGATCCCGATCATCGCCGACGAATACGTCGACCGCGAGTTCGGCACCGGCGTGGTCAAGGTCACGCCGGCGCACGACCTCAACGACTATGCGGTGGGCCAGCGTCACGGGCTGCCGATGATGAATATCCTGACGCTGAATGCCAAAATCAACGACGAAGCTCCCGTAGCCTACCGCGACCTCGACCGCTTCGAGGCCCGCCAGCGGATCGTCGCCGACCTCGAAGCGCAGGGTCTGCTGGAGAAAGTCGAGAAACACAAACTCAAGGTGCCGCGCAGCGACCGCACCCATGCCGTGATCGAACCGATGCTCACCGATCAGTGGTTCGTCGCCATGAGCAAGCCCGACGCCGATGGTCAAAGCATCGCCAGCCAGGCGCTGGAATGCGTTGCTTCCGGCGAGATCAAGTTTGTGCCGGAAAACTGGGTTAACACCTACAACCAATGGCTCAACAACATCCAGGACTGGTGCATTTCGCGCCAATTATGGTGGGGGCACCAAATCCCGGCCTGGTATGGCGATGCTGGCCAGATCTGGGTGGCGCATGACGCAGCCGAAGCCCAACAACTTGCGGCCAAGGACGGTTACGCCGGAAACCTGACACGCGACCCGGACGTGCTGGATACCTGGTACTCATCCGCCCTGTGGCCATTCTCCACGCTCGACTGGACGCCCGAGTACCCGGCCAAGTCGAACGACGCGCTCGACCTCTACCTGCCCTCCTCGGTGCTGGTCACCGGCTTCGACATCATCTTCTTCTGGGT
>CAYHXK010000031.1:8081-13769 GCA_964360125.1 uncultured Sterolibacterium sp. | reverse complement strand
CGACTCGCGCCTGTTCTCGCCCAGCCCGCGCATCATCATCTGCGTGCCCAGCGGTTCCACCCAGGTGGAGCGCCGCGCCATTCGGGAATCCGCGCTGGGCGCCGGCGCCAGCCAGGTGTACCTGATCGAGGAACCGATGGCGGCGGCCATCGGGGCCGGCCTGCCGGTCTCAGAAGCCACCGGTTCGATGGTGGTCGATATCGGCGGCGGCACCACGGAAGTCGGCGTAATCTCGCTCGGCGGCATGGTCTACGCCGGCTCGGTGCGGGTCGGCGGCGATCGTTTCGACGATGCCATCATCAATTACATCCGCCGCAACTATGGCATGCTGATCGGCGAAACCACCGCCGAGACGATCAAGAAGGAAATTGGCTCTGCTTTCCCCGGTTCAGAGGTGAGGGAAATGGAAGTCAAGGGCCGCAACCTGGCCGAAGGCATACCGCGCAGCTTCACCATCTCTTCCAATGAAATTCTCGAAGCGCTCACCGATCCGCTTAACGCCATCGTTTCCGCGGTCAAGTCCGCCCTGGAACAGACCCCACCAGAACTCTGCGCCGACATTGCCGAGAAAGGCATGGTATTGACCGGCGGAGGGGCCTTGCTGCGCGACATCGACCGCCTGCTGATGGAAGAAACCGGCCTGCCGGTGATCGTCGCCGAGGATCCGCTCACCTGCGTGGTGCGTGGTTCGGGCCTGGCCTTGGAAAAGATGGACAATTTAGGCAGTATTTTCGCGAACGAATAAGTTCTGCCCCGTGTAGGGTAGCCAGCGGCGCTGTGAATATGGCGCGCTCTGCGTATATGTCCACCCTCTTACTCTCCGGAGCAGGCGAATACCCTTGATGTCCGTTGTCGGCCACCAGCCGCCCCCCTTCTTCAAACGCGGACCGGCGCCCCTCGCCCGGCTGGCTTTTTTTATCGCCCTGTCCTTGTTGATGCTGGTGCTGGACCTGCGTTTCCATACCTTGGAACTGGTGCGCCAGAGCGTGGCTTTGGTCATGCATCCAATGCAGAGGCTCGCCTATGCGCCGGTGGTGGCGTTTGACCGTCTGGACAATTTTCTCTCCAGCCTGGCCACCCTGGAGCAGGAAAATGACGGATTGCGCCAGAACAAGCTGGCCAACGCCAGGTTATTGTTGCGCCAGGATCACCTCGAATTGGAGAATCAGCGTCTGCGCGCATTGCTCGACATGAAACTGAGACAACCGGTGACCAGCCAGGTGGCGGAAATTCTATATGCGGCACGCGACCCTTTTGCGCGCCGGGTGATACTCGACAAGGGGGCGCAGAAGAATATCGTGGCAGGCCAGGTGGTTGTCGATGAAATCGGGGTGGTAGGCCAGATCACCCGGGTATTTCCGATGCTTTCAGAGGTCACCCTGATTACCGACAAGGATCAGGCGATCCCGGTGCAAATTGTCAGGAACGGTCTGCGCTCGGTGTTGTTCGGCGCCGGTGCAGGCAATCTGGAGTTGCGGTTTCTTGCGGCCAATGCCGATGTACAGGCCGGCGACCAGCTGGTCACTTCCGGTCTCGACGAGGTCTATCTGCCGGGCCTGCCGGTGGCCAAGGTGACGCGGGTTGACCGCGACACCAGCTACGCCTTCGCCCGCATCCTGTGCGAACCCAGCGCCGGTGTCGAGCGTCACGGCCAGGTACTGGTGCTGGGTTCGCGTGAAGTCCAGCCGCTGGCGCCGCCCACGCCGGAACTCAAGGACAAGCCTGACAAAGGCAGGAAAGGCAAGAAGAGGGATTAAGCATGCAGCCAACCCATTCCTCCAAACGGATTCTTCTGCCGGTGCGTGGCTGGTTCATCCTGCTGACACTGATGCTGGCCTTGTTCGCCAACATGATCCCGCTGGGACGCGTGCCCGGGATCCCTGACTGGGTGGCGTTGACCCTGGCCTTCTGGTGCATACGCGAGCCTTTCAAGATCGGCATGGCGGCGGCCTTTCTGATCGGCATGCTGATGGACGTAGGCTCCGCCAGCGTGTTCGGCCAGCATTCGCTGGCCTATGTTGTGCTCGCCTACGCTGCCAGTGCATTGTCAAGGCGCATACTGGGATTTCCTCTGCTGCAGCAGGCCATGCAAATTCTGCCGCTGTTGCTGGGAACGCAACTGGTGATGCTGGTCCCACGCATGGTCGGCGGCGCGGATTTTCCCGGCCTGCTGTATTTCCTGGGCAGTTTCAGCGCCGCATTACTCTGGCCTCCGCTGACCTATCTGCTGCTGCTGCCGCAATATCGGCCGGTGGAAAAGGACGAAAACCGTCCGATTTAGCGCATGGAATTCAAGAATCCAGAACAGGAAATCGTGCGCTTCCAGCGGCGCCTGGCGGTCGCCAGCGGCCTGGTCCTGTCGGCCTTTGCGCTGTTGTTCGCCCGGTTTTTCTGGTTGCAGGTGATTCAGTACAGCTATTATCAGACTCGCGCGGAGGAAAACCGCATTTCGCTGGTGCCGATTACACCCAATCGCGGCCTGATTCTGGACCGCAACGGCGTCGTGATGGCGCGCAACTATTCGGCCTACACCCTGGAGATCACGCCTGCACGTGCCGGCGACCTGGAATCGGCGATCGACGGGCTGGCCAAGGTGATCGATATCCAGCCCAAGGATCGCAAGCGTTTCAAAAAACTTCTGGAAGAAAGCAAGAACTTCGAGTCGCTGCCGATCAGAACGCGCCTCACCGACGAGGAGGTGGCCAAGTTCATCGCGCATCGCTACCGTTTTCCCGGCATCGACATCAAGGCCCGCCTGTTTCGCCAATATCCCTACAACGAGTCGGCCTCGCATCTGCTGGGTTACATCGGCCGCATCAATGACCGCGACCTCGAGAGGATAGAGGAAAAGGATGCCGAACCCAATTATCGCGGCACCGAACACTTCGGCAAGACCGGCCTGGAGCAGAAATATGAGTTTGAGCTGCATGGCCAGACCGGATTTGAGAGAGTCGAAGTTGATTCCGGCGGCCGTGCCGTGCGGGTGCTCTCGCGCATCCCGCCGGTGACCGGCAACAACCTGACCCTCACGGTGGACTCCAAACTGCAGGAAGTCGCCGAGCGGGCCTTCGGCGACCGGCGCGGCGCGCTGGTGGCGATCGAACCATCGACCGGCGGCATCCTCGCCCTGGTGTCGATGCCCGGCTACGATCCCAACCTGTTTGTGGAAGGCATCGATCCGCAAAACTGGGATGCGCTGAATACCTCTCCGGACAAGCCGTTGGTGAACCGCGCCCTCAACGGCACTTATCCCCCCGGCTCCACCTTCAAGCCTTTCATGGCCCTGGCAGCGCTGCAAATCGGCAAGCGCACGCCGCAGCAGACCATTTCCGACCCCGGTTCCTACAGCTTCGGCGGCCACGTGTTTCGCGACGACAAGAAGGGCGGCCACGGCTCCGTTGACATGTACAAGTCCATCGTCCAGTCCTGCGATACCTATTACTACATGCTGGCCAATGACATGGGGATAGACAATATCGCCAACTTCATGCGCCAGTTCGGCTTCGGCCAGCGTACCGGCATCGACATCGAGGGCGAGTCGGAAGGCGTGCTGCCCTCCCAGGAGTGGAAACGCAAGTACTTCAAGCGGCCCGAACAACAGCGCTGGTTTGCCGGCGAAACCATCAGCATCGGCATCGGCCAGGGCTACAATGCCTACACGCCGATCCAGCTGGCGCAGGCGATGGCGACGCTGGCTAACGATGGCGTCATGTTCCGGCCGCACATCGTCAAGTTCATTGTCGATGCCAGGACCGGCGCCACCATACCGGTCGAACCCAAGCCGCTGCGGACCATCCCGCTCAAGCCGCAAAACATCGAAACCATCAAGCAGGCGCTGATCGGTGTAAACAAGGAGGGCACCGGCGCGCGCGCCTTCGCCGGCGCCGAGTATGTATCCGCCGGCAAGACCGGCACGGCGCAGGTCTACAGCCTGAAAGGCGAGAAATACATTGAAGGGCAGGTTGCAGAGCGTCTGCGCGACCACGCCCTGTTCATTGCCTTCGCGCCGGCGGATCAGCCGAAGATCGCGCTGGCGGTACTGGTCGAGAACGGCGGCTTCGGCGCGCAGGCGGCGGCGCCGATCGCCCGCCAGGTACTCGACTACTATTTGGCCGGCAAGCAGCCGAAAACGCCGGCACTTGTCGATGCAGCGGAACCCGAGGGGGACTGAGATGATCTTGCGGGAACTTTGGCAACGCCTGGTCGCCCCGATCGACCCGCCTTTGATGACGCTGGCTGCGTTGCTGCTGAGCTATGCGATGCTGGTGGTGAGCAGCGCCTCCTACGAACGGCTCGGCGCGCAACTGCTCAACATGCTGGTGGCGCTGGTGGTGATGCGGCTGGTCGCCCAGGTTCCGCCCCAGAGGATGATGTACTTCGCCTTGCCGGTGTTCGTCACGGGTTTGTTGTTGCTGGTCGCCGTGGCTTTGTTCGGTGACATTTCCAAGGGAGCGCGGCGCTGGCTCAACATAGGCTTCATGCGCATCCAGCCTTCCGAAATCATGAAGATCGCCATGCCGCTGATGCTGGCCTGGTACTTTCAGCGGCACGAGACCTACCTGCGCCTGCGCGAATATGTCGTGGCCGCGTTGTTGCTGTTGCTGCCGGTGGTGCTGATCGCCAAGCAGCCCGATCTCGGCACGGCGCTGCTGGTGCTGGCCGCCGGCTTTTATGTGATTTTTCTCGCCGGACTGTCGTGGCGCGTGCTTGTCGGCCTCGCGGTTGCCGCGGTGGCGGTGGCGCCATTTGCCTGGTCGATGTTGCACGACTACCAGAGGAGCCGCATCCTGACCCTGTTCGACCCCGAGGCAGATCCGCTCGGCAAGGGATTCCATATCATCCAATCGACCATTGCCATCGGCTCCGGCGGCATCTTCGGCAAGGGTTGGGGGCAGGGCACCCAGGCTCAGCTCGAATTCATCCCGGAACGCCACACCGATTTCATCTTTGCCGTGCTCTCCGAGGAATTCGGCCTGCTCGGCAGTACCCTGTTGTTGGTGCTATACGCACTGCTGATCGGTCGCGGCATGATGATCGCCGCCAATGCCCCGACACTGTTCACGCGTTTGCTGGCAGGCAGCATCACGCTGATTTTTTTCACTTACGCCTTCGTCAACATGGGCATGGTGAGCGGCCTCCTGCCGGTGGTCGGGGTGCCGCTGCCCTTCGTCAGCTACGGCGGAACATCGTTGTCGACGCTGTTCATAGGCATCGGTATTTTGATGAGCATCCACAAGAACCGGATGCTGGTGCAGAAGTGATGCTGCGCATCAGCCTGCTGTTGTTGCCTTTGCTGCTGGCCGCTTGCGGCAGTCAGCCGCCCCGGCCGGCGGTTGAGCGCTCTAAATTGCCTGCGTCGGCATCGCAGGCTGCCGGCATAGCCACGCCGACCGGGCAAACATCCGCCCATCCGCAAAAACGCGGCGGCTACTACCAGGACGACGGCCCCGGCGACCAACCGCCGCCGCCGGAGTTTCTCGACGCCATCGCGGATGCCGAGCCCAGGCCGGAACCGCTGCATCGATTCGCCAACAAACCCTACTCGGTGCTGGGTCGCGACTACCTGCCGTCGACGGCGCTGACTCCCTACAAGGCGCGTGGCGTTGGAAGCTGGTACGGCCGCAAGTTCCACGGCCAGAAAACCTCCTCCGGCGAAATCTACGATATGTACGGCATGACTGCCGCCCA
>CAYHXK010000031.1:0-8071 GCA_964360125.1 uncultured Sterolibacterium sp. | reverse complement strand
CCCATCCGACCCTGCCGATCCCCAGCTATGCGCGCGTCACCAACCCGGCCAACGGCACATCGGTAGTGGTGCGCGTCAATGACCGCGGCCCGTTCCACTCCGGCCGCTTGATCGACCTGTCCTATGCCGCGGCGTGGAAACTCGGCTACATCGGGTACGGCAGCACCCTGCTGGAGGTGGAGAGCATACTGTCCGGCGCCGCTGCGCAGGCGGCCAAGCAGGCTTCGGCAAGGTCCGCCGATACTCCCGCCCCGGACGATCCTCTCGCCCAGCTTACCCTGCAGGATTTTCCACTCGCGGCGCAGCAGGTTTCAACCGGCTTGCCCGAAGTGCGAGATCGCCACGGCGTGTTCCTGCAACTCGGCGCATTCGGTAATCGCGACAACGCCGAAAATCTGAAATTTCGCCTCGGCCGCGAGTTGTCGGGATTGTCCGATGCCGCCGATCTTGACGGCAAGCTGGTGGTGCAGACACGCGGCGGCCTTTACCGCGTCCAGCTCGGTCCCTGGCAGGATCATGCGGAAGCCCAGCGCGTGGCTGAGCGCTTGCGCGAGAAATTCGAGATGAAGACGGTGGTGGTGCATCAGTAGCTGCGCAGCCGCTGTTATAATGCGCCGGACGCAAGATCTTCATTGTTTCCGACCCGGCCTCTTTCGTCCATGCGCACATTGTCAGTACTGCTGTCCCTGCTGTTCACCCTGCTGTCTTCGCCCCTCGCTCAAGCGCAACCTGCCCCGCAGCCCCCGGTAATTTCGGCGCGCTCCTGGCTGCTGCTGGACTTCGGCTCCGGCCAGGAACTCGCCGGCAGGAATGCCGATGAGCGCGTCGAGCCCGCTTCATTGACCAAGCTGATGACAGCCTACCTGTCGTTCGACGCGCTCAAGCAGGGCACGCTCAAGCCGGATCAGACCGTTCCGGTGTCCGAGCGCGCCTGGAAGGCCCAGGGTTCGCGCATGTTCATCGAGCCGAAGCGCCCGGTGACGGTGAATGAACTGCTGCACGGCATGATCGTGCAGTCGGGCAACGATGCCTGCATCGCTCTGGCGGAAGTCATTGCCGGTTCCGAAGACGCATTCGTGCAGACGATGAACCGCGAGGCGCAACGGCTGGGGCTCAAGAACACCCAGTTCAGGAATGCCACCGGCTTGCCCGACCCGCAACACTACACCACGGCGCGCGACCTGGCGCATCTGGTCGCCGCGCTGATCCGCGACTTCCCTGAGTACTATCCGCTCTACTCGATCAAGGAATACAGTTACAACAATATCACCCAGAACAATCGCAACCGCCTGTTATGGCTTGATCCGCATGTCGATGGGGTCAAAACCGGGCATACCGAAGGCGCCGGCTATTGCCTGATCGCCTCGGCCAAGCGCGGCTCGCGTCGATTGTTGTCGGTGGTGCTGGGTACCGATTCCGATGGGGCGCGGGCGCAGGAATCGCAGAAGTTGCTCAACCACGGCTTCCAGTTCTACGACGGCGTCAAGATCTACGACGCCAATCAGACCGTGTCGCAACTGCGCGTCTTCAAGGGCGCGCAGAACAGCGTCAAGGCCGGGTTTACCGACGACTTGGCATTGTCGGTGCCGAAGGGGCAAGCCAATCAGATCAAGGTTCAGCTGGTCAGCCAGCAGCCGCTGCTGGCGCCGATCAGGCAGGGCCAGCGCGTCGCGACCCTGAAGCTGTTTCTCGGCGAGGGCAAGGAACAGCGTCCTTGGGGAGAGTATCCGGTAGTGGCGCTGGAAGCCGTGCCGATCGCCGGAATTATCGGTCGCGCCTGGGATACCTTGCGCTTGTGGTTTGAATAGGAGATTGCGATGATTTACCTGAACGGCGAATTTATGCCGGCTGCGGATGCCAAAGTCTCGGTGATGGACCGCGGTTTTCTTTTCGGCGACGGGGTGTATGAAGTCATTCCCGTCTATTCGCGGCGCCCCTTCCGCCTGCCCGAGCATCTGCAGCGCCTGGAGAGAAGCCTGACCGGTATCCGCATGGCGAACCCCCATACCCACGCGGAGTGGGCGGCGCTCATCGGGAAAATCATCGCCGGCGCCGAGAGCGACGACCAGCAGGTTTATCTGCAGGTCACGCGCGGCGCCGACAGCAAGCGCAATCACGCCTTCCCGAGAATCGTATCGCCTACCGTGTTCGTCATGAGCGAAGCACTCGTTGCGCCGTCCGCCGAACTTTGCGCTCAAGGGGTTAGCGCCGTCTCCGCCGCGGACTACCGCTGGATGCGCTGCGATCTCAAGTCCATCTCCCTGCTGGCCAATTGCCTGTTGCGGCAAAAGGCGGTCGAGAGTGGTTGCGCCGAGACAGTGCTGTTCCGCGATGGATTCCTTTCCGAGGGCGCAGCCTCGAATATTTTTGTCGTCAAACAGGGCGTGCTGCTGGCGCCGCCGAAGAATCATCTGATGCTGCCCGGCATCACCTATGACGTAGTCCTCGAGCTCGCCGCCGCCCATGGACTCGAATATGCAGTGCGCGATGTGATGGAAGAGGAAGTGCGCCAGGCCGACGAACTGTGGCTGAGCTCCTCGACCAAGGAAGTGCTGCCCATCGTCAGCCTCGATGGACGCGCCGTCGGCAACCATGCCACCGCGGGCAAGCCCGGCCCGGTATACGCCGAAATGTATGGCTGGTATCAGTCCTACAAACTCTCCGTGATGCGGGGGCGCTGAGGCGCAGGCATCGTGGCCGAACCGTCGCTGCTCGAATTCCCTTGCGACTTTCCCATCAAGATCATGGGCGCCAGCCGCGACGGCTACGCCCAGGCGGTGCTGGAAGTGGTGCTGCGCCATGCTCCGGATTTCGACCCGGCCGGCATGGAGACGCGCAGTTCCGCCCAAGGCGGCTACCTCAGCCTGACCTGTACCGTCCGCGCCACCTCGAAGGCCCAACTCGACGCGTTATACAGAGAGTTGAGCGCGCATCCGCTGGTGAAGGTAGTTCTGTAAATGCGTGAGGAGTTAGGCGTGAGGGGTGAGGAGTATCCGGCATCCAAAGCCGTGGCACAGGAGGTCCCCCTACGCCCAACGCCTCACACCTCACGCCTCACGCCTCACTCTGACATGGCCATCCGCCGCCTCGGTCAGGTCGACTACGAACCGACCTGGCGCGCCATGCAGCGTTTCACCGCCGCACGCTCTGCCGGAACAGCAGACGAAATCTGGCTGTGCCAGCATCCGCCGGTATTCACTCTAGGGTTGGCCGGCAAACCGGAACACCTGCTGCGCGACATCGGCGTGCCGGTGGTGAACATCGACCGCGGCGGCCAGATCACCTATCACGGCCCCGGCCAATGGGTCGCCTACCTGCTGCTCGATCTGAAACGCCGCAAGCTCGGCGTGCGCGAGCTGGTGACGCGCATCGAGCAGGCGCTCATCGATCTGCTCGCCGGCTACGGCATCGCCGCCCAACGTCTGCCCGGCGCGCCGGGCGTGTATGTACAGGGCGCCAAGATCGCCGCGCTGGGACTGCGCATCAAGAGCGGCTGCTGCTTCCACGGCCACAGCCAGAATGTCGACATGGACCAGGCGACGTATGCGGCGATCAATCCCTGCGGCCATGCCGGCATGCCGGTGACACAATTACGCGATCTGTGCGGCGAAAACGACATCCACAGTGTGGGCCAGCGCCTGCTCGACCGACTCCGGGAGCAACTATCATGAGCGACACCAAGCAAAGAGGCGCCGCCAAGACGGCGCGCGCATTCGGCAAAACCACTATCAAGATCGTGCCTGCCGAGACGCTTAAGAAGCCGCACTGGATCCGCGTCAAGGCCGGTTCGGATGCGACGCGCTTCAACGAGGTCAAGGGCATCCTGCGCCAGCAGTCGCTGCACACGGTGTGCGAAGAAGCCTCCTGCCCCAACATCGGCGAATGTTTCGGCAATGGCACGGCGACCTTCATGATCCTCGGCGACCTGTGCACTCGCCGTTGTCCGTTCTGCGATGTCGGCCACGGCAAGCCGCTGCCACCCGATGCGCAGGAGCCGCAACACTTGGCGCAGACCATCGCCGCCTTGCGGCTCAAATACGTGGTCATCACCAGCGTCGATCGCGACGATCTGCGCGACGGCGGCGCGCAGCACTTCGCCGACTGCATCGCGCGGGTGCGCGCCTTGTCGCCGAATACCACCATCGAAGTGCTGGTGCCGGATTTTCGCGGACGCCTCGACGTCGCCATCGAGATACTCAGCACAACGCCGCCCGACGTGCTCAACCACAACCTCGAAACCGTGCCGCGCCTCTACCGCCAGGCCCGGCCGGGCGCCGACTACGCCCACTCGCTGGCGCTGCTCCAGGCGTTCAAGGCGCGCAACCCGGCGGTCGCCACCAAGTCCGGCGTGTTGGTCGGACTGGGCGATAGCGACGAGGAAATTCTCCAGGTGATGCGCGACCTGCGCGCCCACGACGTGGAGATGCTCACCATCGGCCAGTACCTGGCGCCCTCGGCGCATCATCTGCCGGTGTTGCGCTACGTGCATCCGGACGTGTTCGCCAGGTTCGGCAGGGAAGCGCGAACGCTGGGTTTTTCGAATGCCGCCAGCGGTCCGATGGTGCGTTCGTCATACCATGCCGATCAGCAGGCCCACGCCGCCGGCGTTTGATGTGCACCGACGCGGGCAAGCAAGTGAAATCCGCAGGAGACTTTGAACTCATCACCTGGCTTGTGATAAAGTAGCTACTAATTCATAGATACGAGGAGGCTGTCATGTTAGCTACCGCAAAACTGTTCAAAACCGGAAGCAGTCAGGCAGTGCGCTTGCCCAAGGCATGCAGACTGCCCGGCGACGAAGTCTGGGCGCATAAGAACGAAGTCACCGGCGTGGTCACGCTCACCCCCAAGAGAAACACGGCAGCCGGCCTGGATGAGTTGTTCAAGCTGATTGACGCAGCGGCTGTGCCGGAAGAATTCATGGCTGAGCGCGACAACGAGGCGGGTGAGTTCCGGAAGATTTTTTGATGCCACATTATTTGCTCGATACCGATATTTGCAGCTACGCGATCAAGCGCAAGCAGCCGGAGTTATTGAGCAAGCTACGCGCTGGACTGGTTAACGAAGAAATCGCCATTTCCGCCATCACCCGCGGCGAATTGCTGTATGGCCTTGAAATCGTCCCCAATGCCACGACGCTTAAACTCGCCGTGCTGGCTTTTCTCGATGTCATGCCCTGCCTGGAGTGGCCGGTATCCGCGGCGGACCACTATGCCAAGCTGCGGGGTTCCCAAAAGATGACGGGCAAGCACGTGGGCTATATGGACACCCTGATTGCCTGCCATGCTCTCGCCGAAAACCTGATACTGGTCAGTAACAACGAACGTGATTTTTCCCGTATTCCCGGCTTGAAAATAGAAAACTGGG
This sequence comes from uncultured Sterolibacterium sp., assembly GCA_964360125.1. GTDB lineage: Bacteria > Pseudomonadota > Gammaproteobacteria > Burkholderiales > Rhodocyclaceae > JACRAR01. The sequence continues at coordinate 2,704 of CAYHXK010000031.1, read as the reverse complement.
CGGCTTAGCCATGGCCGAAACCGTCCATGCCTTGAGCCAGGGCGAGGTCAAAGCGCCGGCACCGGATTGAAATATTGCCTGCATGGGAATACCATAAAGGCCGTAATCCCATATTCCCGGAAGGATGCCAACAAATGAAAACCACCATTGAGATGCCGGATGACGTATTTCGGCGAGCCAAGGCGGCAGCGGCTCTGCAGGGGCTAAGCATGAAGGAATGGCTGACGAATCTCTTGCGCAGGGAAATTGACGCGCCTGCTCAGTCGGAGCCCATCGCTGGTAGACAGCAGGAGATCGAAGCGTTCAACCGCGAGCTTGATCGACTGACGAAAAGAATTTCCGCAGCATGGCAAGGACCGCAGGATGCTGTCGCAGCGATCCGCGAACAGCGACGGGACCTCGGCGAATGATTGTCGATGCCTCGGTATGGGTTGCCCGATTTCTTGACGCCGACAGGCATCATGGCGTCGCCATGGCCTGCATAACGGCGCTGCTGGAACGTGAATCTCGCCTTGTCATTCCCGTATTGGCGTGGCCCGAGGTTGCTGGCGCGATCGCCCGACGTACTGGGGCTGCCAGGGATGGCCAGGATGCGGTCGATATCATCCGGGCATTGCGCTGGATCGAGAGTGTTCCGATGGATCAGTCGCTTGCACACAAAGCAGTGAAAATCGCCAGCTCCCGAAGATTGCGCGGCGCCGATGCGGTTTATGTCGCCCTCGCGGTCGCCCGCAAGGAGCCGCTGATCACGCTGGATACCGAAATGCTCGAACGTGCCCGCGAAGTCGCCGAAGTACTCACGCCAGAACAATGGCTTCAGACAATCTGACCATTCCTGCACATGCCTGCAAGGCACAGACGACATGGTGCGCATCATCCAGTCCATCCCCTCGCCCCGCGCGGAACCCTTCAAGCGCTGGTTGGCGAAGGTGGGTTACGAGCGGGTGAAGGAAATCGAAAATCCGGAACTCGCCAGCGCCCGCGCCCGCGAGCTGTATCAAGCCAAGGGTTACCCGCAGGCGTGGATCGAGAAGCGGCTGCGCTCCATCGCCATTCGCGGCGAACTGACCGACTAATGGAAAGAGCGCGGTGTGAGGGAGGGCAAGGAATATTCCATTCTCACTGCGGAAATCGCTCGCGCCACCTTTGGCGTGACACCTGGCGCCCAAGGGTGAAGACTTCAAGCTGCAAGCGGAGCGTATCGAACACCTCGTCGCGCGCGCCGTAAGCAGCCTGGATGGCCTCGAAGCTCGGCGACGGTTTCGCATCGACGTTCCCGCCGACTTGCCGCCCCTGCTGTGCGACGCGGACAAGCTGCAGCAGGCATTGGCGAATATTCTCGGCAACAGCCTCAAGTACTCAGACGGCGAAATTGCCCTCTCCGCTACCGTCGAGGAAAGCGGGCGTCAAATAGTGATTTGCGTCGCGGATCGCGGCGTCGGCATGACGCCCGAACAACTGCCAGAGTCTGTGAACGCTTCTATCGCGCCAACCCTCGCGGCTCAACCGCCGGCAGCGGGCTGGGCATGTCGATCGTAAAGGAAATCGTCGAGCTGCATGGCGGCACCCTGACGATCGGTTCCGAGCCGGGGCAGGGCGCCAGGGTATGTGCCGGCCTACCCATTACAGGATGTGACAACCGTCACACCAGGTAAATCCTTGACTCTTGTTGGAGTTCAAGGGAGTTTCGCAACTGATTCTTATGTATGGTTTTCGTCAGGCGCGATCTTGCAACCGACTTTCCTCGTGCATAAGGCACTGCACCGGAAAAACTGGACCGTGTCCTGGCTGCCCGGATTATCTTCACCCGCCTTGCTCCACCAAGCCCGGCGGGGCGCGATGGGCGATATAACCTTCGATGCCGAAAATGAACAACGCCACCCAGACCAGGCCGTAGCCGATCAACTGGCTCTGCGTGAAGGCTTCCTGGTAGACCAGCACGCCGAGCAGGAATTGCAGCGTCGGCGCGATGTACTGCAGTACGCCCAGCAGCGCCAGCGGAATGCGCTGTGCCGCCGAGGCGAACAGCAGCAGCGGAACCGCCGTTACCAGCCCGGCGCCGACCAGCAGGACGTCGTACCCCGCGCCGGTATGCAGGAATGCGCCTTCCCTGGCGCCGTCGAGGTAAATCAAATATATGACTGCCGGCAGAAGCATTAACCCCGTCTCCAGCGTCAGGCCATGCAGCGGGCCGAGCGGGGCGGTCTTCTTGATCAGGCCGTAAATCGCGAAGGTGCTAGCCAGGGTCAGACTGATCCAGGGCAGGGAGCCAAGGGCGAAGGTCAGGTACAGCACACCCAGCGTCGCCAGCACGATAGGCGGCCACTGCCAGGGGCGCAGCCGCTCGCCCAGCAGGACGACGCCGAGGAGCACGCTGATGAGCGGATTGATGAAATAGCCGAGGCTGGTTTCGACGATGAATCCGGCGTTCACCGCCCACACGAAAATCAGCCAATTGGTGCTGACCAGCAGCGCCGCCACCAAGTAGATGCGGATGACCCGCCGTTGCAGCGCCGCCTTGAGGAAATCGCGCCACTGGCGTTTGAAGAGCAGGACAGCGCAGAGCATCAGGCAGGACCAGAGGATGCGGTGACCGATGACCTGCAAAGCCGGGACGTGACCGAGCCACTTGAAATAAATGGGGATCAAACCCTGAGGTTTCCCCACGAATATTTGTTTAAGATCAGCGAGCTAAAGCGTAGAG
>CAYHXK010000030.1:0-13830 GCA_964360125.1 uncultured Sterolibacterium sp. | reverse complement strand
AAGAAGCCACACTGGCACGTCAGCACCGACAAGGATCGCCATGCATCCCAATTTAGAGCGGATGATCGAGGATATTCGCTTCGAAACTCTGGAATCGCGCAACTTTACCGGCGTATCCGTCATTGCACCCCAGATCATCGATGCGCTGCGCCAGACCCCGCGCGAAGCCTTCGTGACTGCCGGATTCGAAGGAAATGCCTACGCCAACCGTCCGTTGCCCTTATGCCATGGGCAGACCATATCCCAGCCCTTCATTGTCGCGTTGATGACGCAGCTGCTGATGCCGCGGCCGGACCATACCATCCTGGAAGTCGGGACAGGTTCCGGCTATCAGGCGGCGGTGTTGGCCCGCCTGGTACGGCATGTGGTGAGTATCGAAATCATTGCCGAATTGGCCAAACGCGCCACGGAACTGTTGCGATCCCAGCAGGTTAACAATGTTGAAATCCACCACGGCGACGGCTATCTTGGCTGGCCGGAAAGCGCCCCCTATGACGGAATCATTGTCACGGCCTGCGCGCCCGCTGTCCCCCCGCCGCTGATCGATCAACTCAAACCCGGCGGCAGGATGATCATCCCCATCGGCCAGGCGCATGCATACCAGGAATTGCGCCTGGTGGAAAAATCCGAAGATGGAGCGGTGACTGCGCGAAATGTCCTGCCGGTGGCGTTTGTGCCCTTCACGCGCGCCTAGCTCACCCGCCGCAAGCGCTCGCCCGCGGCAGCCAGCGTTTCATCGCTCTTGGCAAAACAAAAACGCACCACGCGATGGTCGTCCCCCTGGGGGGTGAACACCGACACCGGAATCGCGGCAACGCCATGCTCGCGCGTCAGGCGCTGGGCGAACTGGATATCGGGCTCATCCGAAATCGCCGCATAGCGCGCCAACTGAAAGTAAGTGCCGGCGCAAGGCAAGAGTTCGAAGCGCGATGCTTCCAACTGGCGCCGGAAGAAATCGCGCTTGTCCTGATAGAAAGCCGCCAGGTCGCGGGCGAATCGTGGCTGCTCGCGCATGAAATCGGCCAGGGCCAATTGTCCCGGATGGTTAACCGTAAACACCACGAATTGATGCGTCTTGCGGAACTCCTGCATGAGTTCGCGCGGCGCCAGGCAGTAGGCGATTTTCCAGCCGGTGATGTGATAAGTCTTGCCGAAGCTGGAGACGACGAAACTGCGCTCGCGCAGTTGCGCATGGGCGGCCACGCCGACGTGCGAAGCGCCATCGAAAACCATATGTTCATACACTTCGTCGCTGACCACCAGGATGTCGCTGCCGCGCACCAGTGCCGCCAATTGGTCCAGATCGCTCTCCGTCCAGACCGCGCCGCTGGGATTGTGCGGCGAGTTGATGATGATCATCCGAGTGCGCGGCGAGACCAGACGACGCACCTCGTCCCAGTCCGGGCGGTAGCCGGGAAAGCGCAGATGAGCATACACCGCCTTGCCGCCGTTCAACTCGATGCCCGGCACATAGGAGTCGTACACCGGCGCAAATACGATCACTTCGTCGCCAGGCCGCACGCAGGCGCTGATCGCCGTGTAGATCGCCTGGGTGGCGCCGGCGGTGACGGTGATCTCCTGCTCGACGTCGTAATGCGCCGCATAGAGGCTATCCACTTTTTCGGCGATGGCCTCGCGCAAGCTGACCGCACCGGCCATCGGCGGATACTGGTTGTGTCCGGCGGCCATGTGCTGCGCGACCAGATCGAACAAACGCTGCGGTGCGGAGAAATCCGGATAACCTTGCGAAAGATTGATCGCACCGCAATCGGCGGCGAGTTTCGACATGACGGTGAAGATGGTCGTGCCGACCCGCGGCAGCTTCGAGGATAGCGCGGGAACCGCCATCAGTTGAATCCCAGCAGCTCAACTTCGAATATCAGCGTGGCATCGGGCGGGATCACCCCGCCCGCACCGCGCGTCCCGTAGCCGAGATGGGGCGGAATGGTCAGCTTGCGAATGCCGCCAACTTTCATGCCCTGCACACCCTCATCCCAACCGGCGATCACGTTGCGCTCGCCGAGCGGAAATTCGAAGGGCTCATTGCGATCCTTGCTGGAGTCGAATTTGGCTCCATCGCTCAGCCAACCCGTGTAATGCACCGAGACGAGCCGGCCGGCTGTTGCTTCTTCGCCGCTACCCAGCGCGATGTCCTCAATGACGAGACCGCTATCCGAAGTGATCCGACGCATAAGATGAACCTCCATTGGCAATTGGTTTAAGGCGACATTATGGCCCTGGTCTGGAGCGACAGCGGGGGCGAACCGGCGATCGGCAGAACCTCAGCGCAGGCGGATCGGGTTGAATATCAGCGCTGCATCTTCGGCGGTGAGCGGATGCGAGAAATGATAGCCCTGAAATTTGTGACAACCATAGTTGATGAGCCTGGCAAGCTGACCTTCGTTTTCCACTCCCTCGGCAACCACTTCCAGGCCGAGTGAATGCGCCAGGACAATAATGGTTGCAACGATTACGGCATCGTCCCGATCGTGGTCCAGATCGTGGAGGAATCCCTGGTCTATTTTCAACTTGTGCACCGGGAAGCGCTTGAGATAGGCCAGGCTGGAATAACCGGTGCCGAAGTCATCGATCGCCAATTTGATGCCCATCTCGGCGAGTTGGCGCAACTTGGTCAGCGTTTCGTCGGCATCATGCATCAGTGTGGTTTCGGTAATCTCCAGCTCGAGAAGCTCCGGAGACTGTCCAGTCTCATCGAGGATTCTGCGGATGGTGTCGACCACTCCCTTTTGACGGAACTGGCGCGGCGACAGATTGACCGCTATCGGCAGTGCCGGATAGCCTTGCGCCTGCCAGACGCCGTTCTGGCGACAGGCTTCGCGCAGCACCCACTCGCCGAGCTGCAGGATCAAGCCGGTTTCCTCGGCCACCGGGATGAAATCGCCGGGGTAAATCAGTCCATGTTCCGGGTCCTCCCAGCGCACCAGTGCTTCCATGCCGCAGACTGCCTGAAGCCGATGGTCGATCTGCGGCTGGAACTGCAAACGGAACTGGTTCTGCTCAATCGCCAAGCGCAGCTTTTGCTCGATGCCGAAGAACTGCTTCGTCTCCTCGTTCATGTTCGCCGCAAAAAACTGGAAGTTGTTGCGGCCATTGGCTTTGGCGTGATACATCGCGGTATCGGCATTCTTCATCAACGCATAAGCCTCTTCGCCATCGTCGGGATAGATGCTGATGCCGATGGAAGGAGTAGCGTGCAAGGTATGTCCCTCCATTTCAACCGCCATTGCCAGCGCGGCGATGATTTTCTCGGCCACCATCATGGCGTCGTCCGAATGCTGGATTTCATGCAGCACCACCACAAACTCGTCGCCGCCGAGGCGCGACACGGTATCGACGGCTCGCACCACATCACGCAGACGTCCCGCGACATGCTTCAACAACTGGTCGCCGATGTGGTGGCCGAGGGTATCGTTAACATTCTTGAAACGATCGAGATCGAGAAACATCACCGCCAGCCGGTGGTTCGATCTTCCTGCCTGGGTCAGCGCCTGATCGAGGCGATCATGCAACAGGCTGCGATTCGGCAAGCCGGTCAGCGTGTCATGGTGCGCCATATGCCAAATGCGCTGTTCGGCCTGCAAGCGCTCGAATATTTCATCCTGCAGTTGCTTGTTGGTGGTGGCCAGTTCCGTGGTGCGTTCGATCACGCGCCGCTCCAATTCGTCGTGCGCGCGCACCAGCGCATCCTCGGCCTGGTGGCGTTCCGTCACATCCTCGAAGATCCAGATTACATCCAGGCCATGGCCGGGAACGTCGGTTTTGCGGCAGGTGGTGCGGACCCAGAAAAGGCTGCCGTCCTTGCGTCGCACGCGCCGCTCGTCAATGACCGACTCGCCGCGCATGAGCTTCTCGAAGTCCCTGGCGCCATCATCGTCGTATTCGCGCACGGTCGGATACAGCACCAGCGTCGAGTTGCCGACCAGTTCACCCTCGGCATAACCGAAAATCTCCTCGAATTTGCGGTTGCAACGCCTCACAATGCGGTTGCGCACAAACATCATGCCAACCGCGGCATTGTTGAAGATCAGTTCCTGTTCCTCGAACGCCTTGCGTGCCCGCTCTTCGCCCAACTTGCTATCGGTGATGTCCTCGATCAGGACGACAAGACCGGACATCGGGTCGTTCTGGACAAATCCCCTGGCGAACAGTCTGCCCCAAAAGATCGAGCCGTCCTTGCGCCGGAACTCCTGCTCGCGCTGGTGAGAAATATTCTGCATCAGGTCGGAGTAAGCGCTGTTCCCGATACTTTCATACTCCTCATCCGACAGATACCACAAACGGGTGGACATGCCGATCATTTCACCCGAAGCATAGCCAAACAGCTCATCCATGCCACGATTGCAGCGAGCGATCTTGCGCTCTCGAATCACGGCGATACCGATGATCGCCGTCTCGAAAATCGCCCCCAACTCGCGGATGGACTGGTCTAGCGCTTCACGTATCACCCGCTCGTCATCGATATTATCGACTATCCAGATGGTGCCGTCTTGCGTATTCAGGGGATCGACGGCCTTGGCCGAGACGCGCCCCCAGAACAAGGATCCGTCCTTGCGGCAGAACCGCACCTCGGTATGCAGTGCCTGCCCGGCAGCCAGAACCTGGCCGGCGGAGCGGCCCAGCTCCGCATAGGCTTGCGCCGATGGATAGAGTGCCGCACCCGGCAGGCCGATCATTTCATCCGGCGTATAGCCGAACATCTCGGCTCCCAGAACATTGGACGAAACCATCATGCGGTTACGCGAGAACAAAATCCCGACGGTGGCGTTGTCGAGGATCGCCTTTTGCTCCATCAGGATCTTGCGGAGTTCATCCCCGGTCAATTGATCGATGGGGTGAATCATTTCCGCAGTGCTTCCTGTTCCATCAACAAGTATGTGTTATAGGCATTCGGGCGATTGGCGACGCCGAAGGCCGGCAGTTTTTCCCAGGGTCGCCAATCGGCAGCGGAGTAAGCCTCGTCGAACGGAACGAAATCTGCGACAGCCCGGCCCATGCTGCTGCGCAAAAAACGCAGATAGTCACGGGTCAGCGTCAGATCGACGCTTGGCTGGATCGAGGCGGCGCCATGGCCTGGAACCAAGGTGCGCGGCTGCAAAGCCAACAACTGGTCGAGCGCGGCTAGCCACGCCAGGGAATCCGCTTCGCCGACAAAGGGCACGCGCCCCCTGAACACCAGATCGCCGGCGAACAGCACGCCGTCCTCCTTGACGTACATCACCAGATCCTCTGCCGAGTGCGCCGGCCCGGAAAAGCGCAACTGAAAAGTCAGGCCGCCGAGCCTGAAGTCGGTATCGCCAGCGAGCCAGGTATCCGCGGGTATGGCGCGAAATCCCGCATCGACCCAGGGCGAAAGATCCTCCCTGCGCTGTTGCAGGCGCGCCGCGGCGGCGTCGGATGCCAGTGCCGCTCTACCATTGGCGTGCGCCCAAACCTCCGCCCCAAGCGCCTTGAACGCCTGCAAGCCGTAGTAATGGTCGGCATGCCAATGGCTGACAACGACACGCCGGATCGGCAGCGCGGTGATCTTGCGGATTTCAGCGATCAGCCTCGAAGCCAGCGGCGGCGTGCCGAGGGCATCGAAAACCACCACGCCTTCCTGGGTAACGACAAAACCGGCATTCGACATGAAGCCCTGGTTTGCGGTAGTCGCGGGACCCGACTGACCCAGAACGTAATACGAATGCGCGCCGATTTTTTGCGCGCGCAGGTCTACGGTCGCCTCGGCGGCGTAACCGGTTTGCATCGTCAGGCCGGCCAAGCCGGCGAACCACATCAAGAATAGCCTAAACATGTGCGATCTCCAGTACCCGCTGCAAACTTGCGCTATCCTCGTGTCCCCAGCCGCAGCCCATCAGCGCGTTCAGTTGCTGCCCCACCTGGCCGGCCACCGGCAGCGGGCAACCGAGACGCTGCGCCTCCTCCAGCAAAATGGAGAAATCCTTGTGATGCAGCCGCGCCTCGACGCCCGCCTTAAAATCCCGCGTCACCATGCGGCCGCCGAACACATCGAGCACGCGCGAACCGGCTGATCCGCCCAGCAGTGCTTGGCGCACCCGCGCCGGATCGACGCCGCTGGCGGCAGCCAGTCGCATTGCCTCGGCGCAGGCCTGGATGGCCGCCACCATCACCATCTGATTGCAAGCCTTGGCAACCTGCCCGGCGCCATTTCCGCCGACATGCACCAGCGCCTTGCCGAGCAGGTCGAACAACGGCCGCACCCGCGCCAGGGTTTCCGCGGCGCCGCCGACCATGATCGCCAGGGTCGCATTGCGCGCACCGGTGGCGCCTCCGGAAACCGGCGCATCGAGCATGGCGACATCGCGCTCGGCTAGGCGCGCCGCAATGTGCCGGGTCATCCCAGGGGCGATGGTGCTCATGTCGATGTGAATGGATCGCGGGGCAAAACCATGTATCAAGCCCGCGTCGCCGAGCGCTACGGCGGCAACATCCGCGCTGGTCGTCACCACCGTGAACACTACCTCCGCCCGGCGCGCCACTTCGGCCGGCGCATCGCAAGCCACCGCGCCGGCCTCGACCAGCGCTGCCGCAGCCTCCGGTCGGCGCGACCACAAGCTTAGCGCATGGCCTCCACGCAGCAGATGTTCCGCCATGGGACGGCCCATCGCACCCAGGCCGATGAAACCCAGTCTCATGGCTTGCCGCTCAATCGTTCCAGCAGTTTCAGCATTGCCACGGAGTCTTCCTCGCCCAGTCCGCTGCCGACCATGGCATTGAACATTTGCGCCGTAACCGCCGCACTGGGCAGCATCAGGCCGAGCCTGTGCGCCTCTTCCATGACGATGCGCAAATCCTTCTGGTGCATCCAGGCCTTGAAACCGGGCTTGAAATTGCGTTCGAGCATACGCTGGCCGTGATTGTCGAGAATCTTGCTGTAGGCGAACCCGCCCAGCAAGGCTTCGCGCACGCGCGCCGGATCGACGCCGCTCATGCGGGCAAAGTTAAAAGCCTCGGCCAAGGCGACGGTGCCGACGCCAGTCAGGATCTGGTTGCAGGCTTTTGCCACTTGTCCCGCGCCGCAAGCGCCGATCAAGGTGATCGACTTGCCCATCTTCTCGAACAGCGGTCTCACCGTTTCGAAGGTTTCCGTTTTGCCGCCGACCATGATGGTCAAGCTGGCGGCAATGGCGCCGACTTCGCCGCCCGATACCGGCGCGTCGAGAAACTCTATTCCTTTAGCGGCGAGCTGCGCGCCGATATCGCGAGCAGCCGCCGGGGCAATGGTGCTCATATCGACGATGATGAAGCCCTCTCTCCCGGCAGCTGCGGCGCCTTCGCTGAGACCGCTTTCGCCCAGCGCCACCCGTGCCACGTCCGGCGCGTCGGCAACCATGACGAAAACCACCTCGGCATGCTTCGCCACTTCGGCGGCGCTCACATGAACACGGGCATCGACGTGCTTGAAAGGCTCCAGCGCAGCCGGCCGTCTGGCCCACAAATGCAGGGTGTGGCCGGCATGCGCCAGGTGCAGCGCCAACGGGCGGCCCATCAGGCCCAGACCGACAAATCCTACTTGCATATTGCCACCTCTATCTCAACGCATGTTCCGAGTGAGCTGCATGGAAGCCACCTTCAACTCACCGCCTTGACGATCAGCGGCGCCAGATGCTCCGGCAGCTTGATCTTGCCGGACAGGGCAAACGCATGGCCGGCATCGGACATTTTTCTCCAGGTCTTGCGCAGAATGTCCAGCCACTTGGCCTCATCGTACTCCGGATGCTGTGCGGCAAAGCCGGCCAGATAGTGTTCGATGAAAACAAGATCCACTACGTCTTCCATCATCTGGGTCTCTGGATTGACCTTCAGGCCGCGCTTGCCGACGATTTTTTTCACCCGTTCCATCGTCTCATCATCGTAGCCGGATTCCTTCAACAGTTTTCCAGCCGTCTCGGCGTGAAACTTGTAAAGCGTCGTACGCCAGTCCTGGTAGCCTTGCGGCGTCATCGGGTAGTCCTTGCGCGGGATTTTCCAGCGGCAAATATGTTGGGCGCGCACCGCCAGCTTGACTGCCTCGGAAGCCTCTGGAGCAAAACGCGCCAGCATCTCGCTCATGCGTTCGGCGTAGAGCAGTTCCTTAGGCCGCAGCTGGCCGTTGGCGGTTTCCAAATTGGGGTCTTGGGCATTTTCCGCATCGATCAGCGCGATGGCTCGAGCGAAGTAGTGGGATTCGGGCATCGATGTACTCCATTCATAAAAACTTGAAAATTTAAGCCGTGTCGTAATTTACAGCGGACTGCCCTGCTTTTTCTCTGCAAAACACTCGATCAGCATTACTGAAATATCGTCGCAAGGCGCCAACTCGCCGATATGATCGGCCAAGGCCTGCTTTACCTCATCCAGGCGCTTGGCCGGAGAGGTGCGCGCCAAAGCCGCAATCAGGCGTTCCAAGCCGAAGGGGTCGCCGGCATCATTCTCCGCCTCCAACAGACCGTCGGAACACAAGACGAACTGGGAGCCGGGCTGACACACCACCGCTTGCGTCGCGATCATTGCCGGATCACTGAAATCGATGATTCCCAAGGATACCTGGGATGAAGCCAGACGCTGGTACACTTGGCCATCCGCTCCCAGCAGCAGCACATCCGGCATGCCGCCGTTCCAGACCTCGGCCTTTCCCGTCGTTTCGTCGATGCAAACCGCGGCCAGGGCGACAAAGCGCCCGATCGGCAGCGTGTTGCGCAAATGCCTGTTGAACTCGCCGACGATGGTAGACAAGCTCAGGCCCCGTTCCACCATGCTGATAAAGATCATCAGCACCGGCAGTGCGCTGATTGCGGCTCCCAAGCCATGGCCCGTGGCATCGGCCAGCAACCCGTAGATCTTGCCCTGTACTGTGCGCTTTGCGGCGATGATATCGCCGCTGAAGTTGGCCGCCGGCACCAGCCAATGGCATATGCGCGGGTCGTCCAGAGCGCCGCGGTTCATAAAACGGCCCATGATCTCCTGCGCCAACTCGTTTTCCTGCACCTGCGCGTCGTGGTAATTCTGCAGACGCTCGGCATTTTCACGGAGTTGAATTTCAGCCGCCTTGCGCTCGCCGATGTCGCGTACGATCCCGACCAGGGTGGTCTCATCGTCGATGCGCAGTTCAGTGACGCCCAACTCCATCGGGAACAGCACGCCGTTCTTGCGTAAGCCGGAAACCTCCCGCAAGCCCACCCCAAAAATCTCGCCGCTGACGCTCCGGTCGGAATCTGGCAGCAGAATCCCCACGCTGCAACCAATCAGTTCATCGCCAGCGTAAGCAAAAATGTTCAGTGCCGATGGGTTCGCCGACTGGATGTTGCCATCCTGGTCGATAGTGATCACGCCGTCGATGATGTTGTCGGATATCGCCTGGGCGCGCCGCCGAGTTTCAGCAAGTGCTTGCTGCACATTCATGGTGCGCATCAGCGAGCGCAGTTTGGCTTCCAAGACGACGAAGTTGACCGGCTTGTGCAGATAATCGTCGCCGCCGGCATCGAGACCGGCGACCAGATTTTCATGCTTGTCCAGTGCCGAAAGGAATACCACCGGCACCCAGCGTTCGCCGCATAGCGCCTTGATACGGCGGGTCGCCTCGTAACCGTCCATGACCGGCATCATCACATCCATCAACACGATATCCGGTCGGGACACGGAGAATTGCTCCACGGCCTGGATGCCGTCCTCGGCGGCGATCACCTTGAACCCAAGCTTCTTCAGAAAGACCTGGAGAATCTGGCGGTTCGCCGCAGTGTCGTCCACGACCTGGACAGTAAAAGACTGAGCGGAAAAATCTTGCATGAACGACATGATGTATGCGGGTGGTTATTTAATGAATTGTAACTTTGTCCGGGTTTGGAATGGTCACAGTGGCCTGAACCTTGTTGCCGCAGCCCTGATACTCCAGCTTGCTGAAGCTGAGTTGCCTCGCCATGGCTATGCCGCGGCCATTCGGATCAAAGGCGCGCTTGGGATCAATCTCAAGATACTCTTGCCAAGCGAAACCCTCTCCCTGGTCGGTGACCGTGAAACGGATCTCCCCGTTGGCGCGCTCGAAACTGGCGGTTGCAACCCGTTCCCGGTATTCTGGAAGCTGCAGGCGTCGCGTCACCTCTTCTTCCCAGACGCCCTCGTAACTGAGTCGCGACTTGTCGGCATAGCTCAGGCCGAGATTGCCGTGCTCGACGGCATTCACCAACAGTTCCGTCAGACCCATCATTGCAAGGTCCGGCTCCGGACATAAGGTGGCGAGCAGGGCGGCCAGGTTGTGCACCTCGGTGAGAGTGGCGAAACGGAATTCGGCACGCGTCAGCAGCTGCAACGCCTCGGATTGATGCTGTATCCGTTCCGCCGCTGTAGCATGCTCCCTCTGCTGCTCAACGTCGGCAAGTGCGGCGTGAATGATTGCCAGCAGCACTTTAGGCGCGTAGGGCTTGGTCAAATAGTAGTAAGCGCCTGCCTCGATGCCCTCGCGCACCTGTTCGGGCGAAGAAGCGGCAGTCTGCATAATCACCGGGATGCGCCGGTAGCGCTGCTCGGCCTTGATCTTGCGCAGCAGTTCTATGCCGTTCATGCCGGGCATCATCCTGTCCAAGATAATCATGGCATATTCATCGCCGGGCATGTCGAGTCTTGCCAAGGCCTGCTCGGCAGTAAGCACCATATCAAGCTCGTAGAGCGAATGGTCGAGAAACTCGGCCATGATTTCCAGGTTCATCGGTTCGTCGTCTACGACCAGAAAGCGCTTTTTTTTCATGGACCCAAACCCACCTCATGTTTGTCACGGCCCCGATGTCCATCCGCCGTTTGCCGAACGCATCGATCCGCCTGGAAACAGCAGGCGCCCCCCGGAACGCCGGGGAAAATACTCCTGAACTTCATAATCCTCGCGGCAGCAGCACTTCGAAAGTAGCGCCGCCCTGGGCGTTATTGTATGCGCGTATTGATCCCCGATGGGCAATGACAATTTCCCGGCTGATCGCCAGACCCAAGCCGGTACCGCCGGCGCCGGTACGCGTCAGGCTGCTCTGGATGAACTTGTCGAAAACGGTTTCCAGTTCGCCTTCCGGAATGCCGATGCCCTCGTCCGCCACGGTCAGGCGCAGGGCCGGCGCCAGACTGGTATCGGTGGCACGGCGCCAGGCGCGCATCTCTGACTGCTCGATGCCGATGCGGATGGTCCGGCCGGCCGTCGTATACTTGATGGCGTTCGACAGCAGGTTACGCATTACCTGAGCGATGCGCGGTGCATCGACCAAGGCGGTCGTGCCGTCGCCGATCGGCTCGAGTATCAGCCTCACCCGCTTGTTCTCGAGGATGGCGTCAAATTCCGCCGCTACTTCCAACAAAATACCTTGCAGGTCTTGTGGCCGCTTGTCCAGCACCATCTTGCCGGCTTCCAGTTTGGACAAATCAAGCAGGTCGTTGAGCAATGCCAGCAGGCGATCTCCGCTCAGCCGGATACGCTCGAAGTAACCGCTGATTTTCTCCGGGCTGGACGTCCCTGCCTTGTCGCTGCCGATGCGGGCAAAACTAAGGATGGAGTGCATTGGGGTACGCAACTCATGGGACATGTTGGTGAGAAATTCAGACTTGGCCTGGTTGGCGCGTTCCGCCGCCCGCTTGGCTGAGAGCAGGTCCGCGGTCTGCTCGGCGACCAATTCCTGCAGGTGGGTACGATGACGCTTGAGTTCTTCCTCGGCTTTACGCCGCTCGGTGATATTCTTGCCAACGCCGCTGTAGCCGGTAAAGCGTCCTTTACTATTGAATCGCGGCTCACCGCTGATGGAAATCCAGCGCAAGCCATCGGATCCGGTTTCATCCCCGATCTGGTACTCGAAATCGCGAAACGGCTGGTGTGCCTCCAGAACTGCGCGGTGTGCCGCCCATTCCTGCGGCGACAGCTGGATAGGCAGATCCCAACGATGCAAGCCAAGCACTTGTTCCGCATGAAGACCGCCCTTGACCGGTTGATTTCGGGGCAGATCAATGAAACGGAATTCGCTGTCCTGCTCCCAGAACCAGTCGGAGGACAGTTCTGAAAGACGGCGGAAGCGCTCCTCGCTGGCACGCAAATCGGCCGTCATCGCCTCCGCGCGGCGCAAGACATTGGCGCGGGAATCGGCAAGCAGCCAGGTCAGAAGACTCAGCAACAGCGCCGTCACAATCCCGCCCTTCAAGATCAGATTGGAGCGCGAATGGTCGATACCGGTCTCGAAACGAGGCGTCGAATTAAATGTCATATGCCAGGCGTGGCCGCCGAAAAGCAACAATTCCTCATAAGCAAACAAGCTGCTGACGCGCTCGAATCCGCTATTCGAATCGAACATCACTGATTCCGGCCTTGATGGCATGCCGGTATCACGCACCTTCAGCTCAAACATGCTGTTGTCCTCAGTGGCGCTGTTCGCCAACATGAAATCCCACATGCGGAAGTCGGCGACCACAAAACCGACGTGGCGTTCACCGCGTTGTTCGGGTGACGGAGTACCCTCACCCCGGTAAAGCGGCTGAAACAGCAGAAAACCGGGTTGTCCGGTTGCGCCTTCCTGCACCAAGGCAGTCTTGCCCGACATGACGGTGATGCCGAGGTCGCGCGCGCGATCCATGGCTTGGCGAGGTATCGGCTGCGTCGCCATGTCGTAGCCGAGAGCAAGCAGATTCAAAGGAGTTTCCGGATGGATATACCCCACCAGTTGATAGTAGGGGCGTGCGCCGGGTGGAAGCACCCTGTAGCTGGCAATGCCCTCGACGCGGCGCCCGGCGATGAAACGCGGTAAATCGTCTGCCGCAACCCGCGGTGAATAGAAAATCGCCTGGATACCGGGATACAGACCGGGAATATCCAGCATTCCGATAAACTCGTTCCAGCCTTTGCGGGTGACGCCACTGGCAGCGGCTTGGAATCCACTGGCCGCGCGCAATACCTGGGTATAGGTTTGGAGCCGGGTCTCCAGCCGTTCGATGGTCGCGACGCTGGCACGCTCAAAATTGCTGCGTGCCTCCTCGATTTCTTCCGCCTCTACCCAGCGCCAGGCGCCGAACGCGAACGCACTCGCACCGAGGAACACCACTGAAGTGATCCACAATGGGAATTGGGAAGAAAAGCGCTTTCGCCAGTCAGTTAGACGTGATGAAGAGATCAAGGATGCTTAGCCCGGGGTAGGACGGCGAAGCATACCCGACGCTTAAGGAGAAATGAAGCCATGGGGATGAAATTCCCGCACAGCCGGAAGAAATTCAGGCGCAGCCGGAATTGGAGCTTTCCTTGACGCCTAGCCTCGCCAAAATCATGTCCAGCGGACAAAATTTGGTAAATCCGCTCTGGAATAGATTGACGCCGACAAACAGCGTGAACCACAGCCAGTTATGACTGACAAACAACGGACTGCCTTCGATGCCAAGAGCGAGCGAAAGCATGACGAAGAAGCCGGCGACGATGCGAACGATTTGATTGACGGTCATGGTTTTTCCTTTAGGGGTTTAAAGTTGCCGCGCAGCGCAGCGTAGTAGAGAACCGGGATCACCACCAGCGTCAGCACGGTGGAGACGAGGATGCCGAAAATCAAGGACAGCGCGAGACCGTTGAAGATCGGGTCATCGAGGATGAACAAGGCGCCGAGTATGGCCGCCAGGCCGGTGAGCACGATGGGTTTGGCGCGGACGATGGCGGACTGGATCACCGCCTCGGCGAAGCCCATGCCATCGGCCACTTGCTGGTTGATGAAATCCACCAGCAGGATCGAATTGCGCACGATGATGCCGGCCAGCGCGATCATGCCGATCATCGAGGTCGCGGTGAATTGCGCGCCCAGCAAGGCATGCCCC
>CAYHXK010000029.1:0-13905 GCA_964360125.1 uncultured Sterolibacterium sp. | reverse complement strand
GGCGACGACCCGGCGGTGCAGGCGCGGTTGCTGGGCAAGTTCCTCGCCGCCGGGCGGCGCAATCTGCAAGACATTGCCGCCGCGCGCGACCGCGGCGCGGCGGCGGAACTGAGCGCGCTGGGCCACAAGTTCAAGTCGGCCGCCCGCGGCATGGGCGCGGAGGCGCTGGCGCAGACCTGCGAAGCGCTGGAACAGCAGGGCAAGGCGGGGGATCTGGCCGCCTGCGCGCGGCTGGTCGATGAACTGGACGCACGCTTCACGCCGGTGGCGGCTTTCATCGAAGCGCATCTGGCCGGCGGAAATCCGCAATAACGGAATTACAGGGGATACCCATGAACACCAAGAAATCCGACAAGCACATTCTCATCGTCAGCGATTCGGCCGACGAGCTGCGTGCCGTGCACGAACTGATGACGGCCGACCTGGGCGGCTGCTGGAGCACCGACAACGAGGCCGCCGGTTTGCTGCTGTTCCAGGAACACCGTCCCTCGGTATTGATTCTCTCCTTCCAGGAAATCGAGAAGGCCGAGCGCTTTTATCTGACGCTCTATCGGCAGTGTCCCCAGATGCAGGAAATTCCCCATCAGACCCTGCTGCTGTGCAAGAACACCGAAGCCGAGAGCGCATATGCCTTATGCATGAGCGGGACGGTGGACGATTACGTGGTCAACCGGCCGCTTTACGATCCGTTCCGCCTGCGCTTGTCGGTGCGCCAGGCGCTCGACCGGCGCAATGAGGAGCAACTGTCTTCCACGGTGAATCGCCTGCTGGTTAACGTCGGCGGCGATCTGCAGCATATCGACAGCTACGTCGGAAAAAAACTGGCGGCGGGCGAAGAGCAACCGGGGGAAGCGCTGCGCGTGTTCCAGAGTTTTACCTCAAAATTGACGGACCGGATCAGGCAGTTTGAGGAACACCTAAACACTCCGGCCATGGGGCAGGTGGTCAAGGTGCTGGATCAGGGAGGCTTGCGCCGGCAGTTCGAGCAGTTTCGCCAGGAAAGCCTGGAGCCAGAGATTTTGGTGGCGGACGACGATGAAATCTATCTTGAAATGCTGGTCGCGATTATCGAGGGCGGCGGCCTGCGCGCCATTGCGGTTGATAACGGCGAAGCCGCATTAGCCAAGATGCTTTTCCGCCGCCCCGACCTGGTGTTGATGGACTTCCAGATGCCCGGCCTCGATGGGTTGCAAGCGCTGCGCCGCATGAAGATGAATCCCGACCTGAAACCAGTGCCGGTCATCATGCTCACCGGCACCAGCGAACGCGAGCTGGTCGCGCAATGCATCCAGGCGGGGGCGGCGGATTTCATTGTCAAGCCCAGCGACCGCGCCACCATTCTGGCCAAGATCAACGCTCTGTTGAAAGCGTAAGGCGTAAGGCGTAAGGCGTAAGGCGTGTGGAGTAAAACCACATCTGCCCGCGCGCTTATTCCTCACGCTTCACGATAACCGACGCATAAGACGCCCCTTAGCCGCGCAGGGCCTGGACTTCGCTGACGGCCACGCTTAACCTGTCGGACAAATTGCGCGCCAGGCTTTCGACGATCGCCAGCGCCACGCCGGGGTGTCGTTCGGCCAGCGTATTGAAACGGTCGCGCGCGAGCACATAGACCTCGACATCGGTGAGTGCCAGCGCGTCGGCGACATGTACGCCGGCATCCAGAAAGCCGATGGCGCCGATGATATTGCCGGGTCCGGTGGTGGCCAGATGATAGCTTTCCTTCTTGCCGACCGGCAAGGTGATCTTGACCGCGCCGCGTCGGATCATGAACAGTTCCCCCCCTGCGATACCGGCCTTCCACAGCTTCTTGCCGGATTTGATGGCGCGCAGCTCCACGCTCGCTTCCAGCGCGGCCAGCGCTTCCTCCGAGCAGCCGGCGAAGGCCGGCATGGCACGCAGGTCGAGCGCCGCCGCACCGGCCTGGTCCGCCGGGGCTTTCTCCAATGCCAGCGTTTCGACCCATTCCAGCGCATCGTCAAGCTGGCGGAAGGCATCAAGGGTTTCCTCTATCCCGGGGAGCTGGAAACCATCCGCCAGGCGCGCGTCGAGCACGCCCAACGCGACGGAAAACACGCGTGAGACCTCACTCGCAAACTGAAACCGCACGCCTCTGACTTCTATCCGTGCTGCGGAAGATTTCGGCAACAGGCTGGATGTGCCTGCCAGGGCTGCCGGATATCATGATTAAAAATATACCACCGAACTGTTCGACACAAAGACTCTTGTAGCAAGGCTTAACGGGCAATAAGCGAGATTAAGCGTATAGTAAATGAATTCGATTCTCATCGTATTTCAACTCTCCATTAGCGGAATACTTCCAGGAGAAACTCATGGCGGCACAAATCCCTCGTCATGTGCTCATCGTAGACGACGAGCCGAACATCGTCAGTGCGGTTCGACGCGAACTGATCGCTGCTTCCAATGATAACTACCGATATGAAGTTGATGGATTCACGGACCCCATTAAGGCCTTGGAGTGCGCACAAAGCCAACATTTCGATGTGGTCATCAGCGATTTTCGCATGCCGGGCATGGATGGCATGGAGTTTCTCAAGGAATTTTCGAAGATACAGCCCGACTGCGCTTGCATAGTGCTCAGCGGGCAAACGGATATGGCAACGCTGGTGAAGATGGTGAATGTAACCCACATTTACCGGTTTATCCCGAAACCATGGCATGACTATTACCTCAAGGGCTCCGTTGCCCAAGCGATACAATTCAACAGTGTGCTGCTGGAAAACAAGCGTCTCGCCACCGTGGTCCGCGATTTAAATATTCCCATCCCGGATTTGATGGAGAGCGATGTCGACCAGATTCTGATAGTCGACGATGATCAGAACATCCTTGGCAGCATGTCGCGCATACTGACCCATCACTCACGGATGGATGATCTTTTTCTTGCCATTCGTTCTGAAATTGCCCAACATCGCGGCCCCGTCCTGGAAGAAAGCAAGATCAGCGTCCAGGTATCGACTTCGCCGCTGCATGCCCTCAAGATGGTCGATACAGTGAGCTATTCTTGCATCGTGGCGGATTACAAAATGCCCGACATGAATGGGATCGACCTGTTGCAGAAATTCATGGACCGGCAGCCGGACTGTACCCGGATTCTGGTCAGTGGCGGGATAAGCCAGGACGATCTGGTCTATGCGATGAATTCCGCTCACATCTTTGGCTTTATCGACAAGCCATGGCAGGATTTTGAATTGAAAGCCATGATTGCCCAGGCGCTTACCTACCGGAAAATGCTTATCGAGAATCGACGGCTTGCCGAGATGGTTAGGCAAGCCAGGAAAAATGCAGCTGAAGGTTAGACGACGGTACTGCCCTCGCTCCGAGTCGCCTGTTCCTGGCGTGCTTTTGCGTTTGCCGGGATCCAACCATTTCGCATGAAGACTCTGTTTGCAGTATGCTCGTGACTCCGTGGCGGCCGGCCACTCAGGTTCGGAGGGTGCAAAGTGGAATCCACATTGCTGTTGGTCGATGACGAAGAAAACATTCTGCGTTCATTGGTACGCTTGCTGCGCAGCGACGGCTATCGAATCCTGACGGCAACCGGAGGAGAAGCCGGCTTGCAAGTGCTGGCCAACAACGAGGTGCATGTCATTCTTTCCGACCAGCGCATGCCGGGCATGTCCGGTTCGGAGTTTCTCAGTCAGGCCAAGGACCGTTGTCCAGAGACCGTGCGCATGGTGCTGAGCGGCTATTCCGACATGGCCGCGGTGACCGACGCCATCAATCGTGGCAACATCTACAAGTTCCTTCTCAAGCCCTGGGACGACGATCTGCTGCGGGCTAATATCCGCGAGGCATTTGAACGTTACCAATTGGGCCAGAAAGGCGCGCAATTCACCAATATCTACGAGAACACCGGCGAGGGCATCGTCATCACCGATGGCAACAGCCGCATACAAGCCGTCAACCCCGCTTTCACGGCGATCACGGGCTATGCGCCGGAGGATGTCGTCGGCCAAACGCCTGCCATCCTGCGCTCGGACAAGCATGATGAACAATTCTTCCGGTCGTTGTGGAAAAACCTGTACGAACAAGGCAAGTGGACCGGCGAAATCTGGAATCGCCGCAAGAACGGGGAAGTGTTCCCGGTGTGGCTCAATATCAACGCCATTCACGATCCACATGGCAAGCTCCAGCAGTACGTCGGCCTGTTCACCGACATCACCGAACACAAGAGGGGTGAGGAAAAGCTACGCTATCAGGCTTACCACGACCCGCTCACCGATCTGCCCAACCGGCTGATGTACTCCGAACATCTAGAACTCGCGCTGCCGCAGGCGGAGCGCCGCCAGCAAATGTGCGCCGTAATGATGCTGGACCTCGACCGCTTCAAGCACGTCAATGACACCTACGGCCACGAATTCGGCGACAAGCTGCTGATTAGGGTGGCCCAGCGTTTGCGCGAGTGCATTCGCAAGGAGGACGCGCTTGCTCGCATGGGCGGGGACGAGTTCACTTTTCTGCTGTCGCTGGTTGACGATATCAAGGACGTCGCACGGGTCGCGGAAAAAATACTCGCCGGCTTTGCCCTGCCACTGTCGATCGACGGCAACGACCTGTTCGTCACCCCCAGCATCGGTATCAGCCTTTTCCCCGAGAACGGCAGGGATGCGGAGACCCTGCTGAAGAATGCAGATGCGGCAATGTACCGTGCCAAGGAGCAGGGCCGCAACAACTACCAGTTCTATACCGCCGACATGAATGCGTTGGCCCAGCAACGCCTTGAGCTTGAAAACGACCTGCGGCGGGCCATCGAGCGCGGCGAGCTGGAGATGTACTACCAGCCAAAGGTAGCGCTCCAGGATGGTCGCATCGTCGGCGCCGAAGCCTTGATTCGCTGGCGGCATCCCGATCGCGGCTTCGTCCCACCCAGCGATTTCATCCCTTTGGCGGAAGAGAACGGCCTTATTCTGCCCATCGGCGAGTGGCTGCTGCGCGACGTCTGCCGGAAAATTCGCAACTGGCGCGACGCAGGCGTGAATCCTCCCTGTGTCGCAATCAATCTCTCGGGGCGCCAGTTCCAGCGGCAGAACCTGCCTGATATGATCGCTCTGGCGATTGCCGATGCCGGCATCCAGTCTGGCGACATCGAACTGGAGCTCACCGAGGGCACGATCATGAGTAATGCCGAAGCCAACATCGAGATGCTGGTGATGCTGAAGCGCATGGGACTGTCCATCGCCATCGACGATTTCGGCACTGGCTATTCCTCGCTGAGTTACCTCAAACGGTTTCCTGTGGATGTGTTGAAAATCGACTACAGCTTTGTCCGCGATATCGCCACCGATTCCAACAGCGCCGAACTGGTGCGCGGCGTAATTGGCATGGCCCATGGACTCAAGCTGGTGGTGGTCGCGGAGGGGGTGGAAACGCCCGAGCAATTGGTTTTCCTGCGCCAGCATGGATGCGACATGATGCAGGGTTACCTGTTCAGCAAGCCGCTGCCAGCGGCAGAATTCGCGGCGCTGGTAAGGGAAGGCCGTCGCCTGGCCTGATCTGCCGGCCGGGGGACGGGTCGTAGGTTCTGCCGCCATAAAGGATTAAGCCGATGAAGCCTGCTGCGAGCAACATGGAACCTGAAGCGACGCCACAAGTACCCACTGACCCCACCCGTCCCGCACTGGTTCGCTATGTAGCGGCGTCCCTGGTTTTTATCATAGCCATCGCTGCCCTCGGCAGCTACATCAGCGTTACCTTCTTCCGCCAAGCCCGCGCAAATATTCAGGTCGATCTCGCGGCGGTTGCCGCGTTCAAGACCAATCAACTGGTCGAATGGACCGGCTTCATGCGGGGCTACCTATCCCAGCAACCGGACAGCCCGCTGCCGACTATTTGGGCTCGTTGGCTGGCTGCCGGTGCGCCCGAGGGAGCGGACCAAGACTGGCTCAGGGAACGGCTTGCCTTCATGCAGTCCCAGGTTCACGAAATCGGAGAAATCCATCTTTTTGATACTGCAGGACGGCTGCACCTCGGCACCAACCCCCAGGGGCATCCTCCTCTCGACGTGACGAGCCGAGCGGTGATCGAGCAGGTGATCAATACCCGCCAGCCGGCTCTGCTGGACTTTCACCCACACCCGCACAACGGCAAGTCGCAAGCCGTGCTCGGGTTTGTCGTGCCGCTGCTGGCGCACGCGGCCGGCGAAGTACGCGTGGTCGGCATACTGATCGGTGAAATAGATCCGCTGCAGCACTTTTATCCCATGGTGCAAAGCTGGCCGTTGGCCAGCAACACTACGGAGGCCGTGCTGTTCCGCGTCGACGGCGACAAGATCGTATATCTCAGCCCGCTGCTCCACAGCGTTTCTCCTCCCTTATCTCTGCACCGGTCGCTTGACGATCCGAAATTACTGGCGGCCAAGGCGATGCGCCAGGGGACCGGCGTGGTGGACGGAGTGGACTACGATGACGAACCGGCCATCGGCGTAGTCAGCCGCGTGACCGGCACCGACTGGTTTCTGCTCACCAAAATGGACTATCCGGAGATGTTCCAGGAAGCCTGGCTGAATACGCAGCGACTCGCCCTCGCCCTCGCCACGCTGGCCGCCGCGGTGCTGCTGGTCATCCGCCTGCTCTGGCGCAAGGCGATGGTACAGACGGAGCTTGAACTGGTGCAGTTTACGCAGCGTCTCGATCTGGCTCAGCGCAAACAAGTGGAGGCCAGCGCGGCGCTCGACCGCAGCGAGGCGATGTTTCGCACCTATTTCAACCGCGCTATGGTTGGCATGGCGACCACCTCGCCTGCCAAGCAATGGATCGAAGTGAATCCGGCTTTGTGCAGAATTCTCGGCTATAGCCGTGAGCAACTGCTGACCAAGACCTGGACGGAATTGACTCACCCCGAAGATCTGGCGTCCAGCGTGGCGCGATTCGAGCGGGTGTTGTCCGGCGAGATCGACAGTTATGTGTTGGAACAGCGTTTCGTTCGTCAGGACGGCAGCATCATCAATGCCAACATCGCCACCGAGGCGGTGCGACGAGCCGACCAGTCGGTGGACTTTTTCGTCGCCTTCATTGAGGACATCTCGGCGCGTAAACGATCCGAGCGCGCGCTGGCCGAAAGCGAACGACGGCTGAAGCTAGCCCTCGAAGCCGCCAACGAAGCCATGTGGGATTGGGACGTGCATACGGACATCGTCATCGTCTCGTTGGCCTATTACCGTATGCTGGGAGAGGAACCCGATGGTCAGCCGCTGAGCTTTGCCCAATGGTACGAAAAGATGCATCCAGCCGACCGACAGACGATTGGCGAAGCACTTCGAGAAGCCGTGGCGCAGGGTCGCGAGCGGATCGAATTTGAATACCGCATGCGCACCCAGATCGGTGGCTGGTGCTGGATCCACAGTTATGGCAAGACCGTGGAACGCGACGCCGAAGGCCGCACCAGCCGTATGATCGGCATCAATCTCGATGACACGGCGCGCAGGCAAGCGGTCGAACATCGCCAGCGGGAAGCCGACCGCACCAGTGGCATGCTCATGTTGAGCGAGATAGAGAACGACCTTGAGGAGCCGATTATCCTGCGCTTCGGCCTGGAACTGGCCGAAAAGCTTACAGATAGCCAATTCGCTTTTCTGTATTTCATCGACGACGACCAGCAGACGCTGGATCTGGCGATCTGGTCGGGCCATGCGGACCGGATGGTTAGCGCCAACGCCCATGACAGCAAACACCTGGTTACCCAAGACGGCTTCTGGACACAGGCTTTCCTAAGCAAACAGACCTTCATCTGCAACGACAATACCGGGACTCTCGACAAGTTCGACCCTTGCCTGGGGGAAGATCCACTCACTCGCTTCATCAGCGCCCCGGTGACCGAGGGGGGGGAAATGAGAATGATTTTTTGCGTCGGCAACAAGGCGGAGGAATACAACGACGAGGATGCCGAGACAACGCAGATCATCGGCAACGATATGTGGCGAATCGTGCAGCGAAACCGGGCCGAGTTGGCGCTGCGTGAGTCCCTCGAGCATCATGTAGCTCTTAACCGCAAACTCGAGGATGCGCAGAATCAGTTGCTGCAGTCGGAGAAAATGGCGGCGATCGGCCATTTGGCGGCGGGGGTGGCCCACGAACTGAACAACCCGATCGGCTTCGTCAATTCCAATCTTGGCACGCTGGAGAATTATGTGCGCGACTTGATGGAAATCATCGGCACCTGCAACGCGACGCTGGACGAAGATGATCGCGTAATGGCGCAAGAACGTCTAGCGGCGGTTCTCAAGGCCAAGGACTTCGCTTATCTCAAGGACGACATCTTCCAACTGATGTCCGAATCCAAGGACGGTCTCGAGCGCGTGCGGCGCATCGTCCAGGATCTCAAGGATTTTTCCCATGTCGGTGACACCGACTGGCGTTGGGCTGACTTGCACAAGGGTATCGACACGACCCTCACGATCGCCTGGAACGAGCTCAAGTATCACTGTAAAGTGCATAAGGAATACGGAGATCTGCCCGAGGTCTATTGCCTGCCCTCACAGCTCAACCAGGTGTTCATGAACTTGCTGATCAACGCCGGCCACGCCATAGAGGGCCAGGGCGACATTACCTTGCGCACCGGCCGGGAGGGCGACACCGTATGGGTTGATGTCATCGATAGCGGCAAGGGAATTGCGCCGGAGATCCTTAGTCATATCTTCGAACCGTTCTTTACCACCAAGCCGGTCGGCAAGGGCACCGGGCTGGGGCTGTCGCTGGTCTACACCATCGTGCGGCGGCATCAAGGGCGTATCGAAGTGGATAGTGCACCGGGTCGGGGCAGTACCTTCCGTCTGGTGTTGCCGATCAAGCCGATTCAGCCCGACGCGGATACGACCGAGACGACCGCAGCGAAGGAAACCGGGGATGGCGGCCATGATTGAGGGCGCAGCCCAGACGGCCACGCTGCTGCTGGTCGATGACGAACCGTCCATCCTCTCTTCGCTGAAACGCTTGTTCCACCCGCACGGCTATAACATCCTGACCGCCGACAGTGGCGCCGAGGGATTGGCGCTGCTCAACCGGGAGTGGTCGATCTGGTGATTTCCGACATGCGCATGCCGGAAATGGATGGCGCTGCTTTTCTCGAGCAGGTGCGGAAACAATGGCCCGACGCCGTGCGCGTCCTGCTCACCGGCTACGCCGATGTAGCATCGACCATCGCTGCGATCAACCGCGGCGAGATCTACCGCTACATCAACAAGCCCTGGAACGACGTGGAAATGCTGTTGTTAGTTCGCCAGGCACTCGATCGCAAGCAACTCGCCGCCGAAAATATCCGACTGACGGCACTAACCCAGCAGCAGAACATGGAGTTGAAAGCGATCAATGCCGACCTCGAGACGCGCGTGGCCACGCGCACCGAGGAGCTGCGCCAGACTATGGCGAGCCTCGATCTTGCCCACCAGAAACTCAAGGACAGCTTCGTGAGCAGCGTGCGGGTTTTCTCCGGACTAATCGAGATGCGCAGCGGTAAGCTCGGCGGCCATGCCCGCCGCGTGGCCGAGCTTGCCCGGGATATTGCGAGCAAAATGGGACTCACCGCGGGGGCCATGCAGAAGATCGTGCTCGCCGCGCTGCTTCATGACATCGGCAAGATCGCTCTATCCGACGAGCTGTTGTCCAAGCCGACGAGCAGGTTGACGCTGGAAGAACGCAAGCTGGTGAACAAACATCCGGTCAAGGGGCAGACGGCTCTTTTGGCTATCGAGCCGCTGCGCGGAGCGGCACTGCTAATTCGTCACCACCACGAGTATTGGGACGGCAGGGGCTATCCCGACGGACTCAAGGGCGACACCATTCCGCTGGGTGCGCGCATTCTTGCTGTGGCGAATGACTATGACGGCTTGACCTCGGGCACTTTAATGGAGCGCAAGTTACTGCCTGAGGCGGCGCGCGACTACATCGCCGCCAATGGCGGTAAGCGCTACGACGCGCAGGTGGTGGCGTGCTTAATCGAACCTCAGTTATCGCATCAGCCTGAACCAGTGCAAGAGATCGCCCGCACTGTTGATCTGCTCAAACCCGGCATGGTTCTGGCGCGCGAACTGGTGCACCCGGAGGGATACTTGCTGCTCGCCAAGGGTTACCTGCTCGACGAGGCGTTGATCAAACTGCTGCGCGGTCTTGCCGGGGACGGCGAGGTACCGCTGGAAATATTTGTGACACGCTGAAAATGACGCCTATTCCCGACCTCTATCATCTCGCCTTCGAAGGGACCGATATCGGTCTTGTCCTGTGCAACGCCGAAAGGCGCTGCGTCGTCGCCAATGCCGCCAGCGCCACCCTGCTCGGTAGCGAGGCAGCCAGTCTGCCCGGCAGTGCCATGGAAACGCTGCTTGGCCCCCAGTCGCCGGGAATGCCGGAGTGGGAACTGCGGCGCGAACATCCGGACGGCGGTGTGGTCTGGCTCCTCTGCAGAATTTCACCGCCGTTGGTTGGCAGCGGGCATTTCGTCGTCACCCTGTTGGATATTTCCGAACGTAAGCGCTATGTGGAGGAACTGCAACATTGCGCAACGCGTGATCCGGTCACCGGCCTGCCGGGCCGCACCCCGTTCTGCGAGCGGCTGGCGCAGGCGATCGCCTACGCCGTGCGCAACCGGCAGCCCCTCGCCGTGCTTCTGCTCGACATCGACCAATTTCAGCGCATCAGCGCCGAGTTCGGCAACACCGCGTCGGATAGCTTGCGGCGCACGCTGGCTGAGCGTTTGCATACCGCCGTGCGCCAAGAGGATACCTTGGCGGCGCTAGGCACCGACCAGTACGCCCTGCTGTTACAGCCGACGTCGAGCGAATCTGTTGCGGCGGCGGCGCAACGCCTGCTTGAACTTCTTGCAGCGCCAGTGCGCGTGGGAGAACTGGAATTTGTGCTTTCCGCCTGCGTTGGCGTAGCCTTGCATCCCGAGGACGGCGACAGCGCGGAGGACCTACTGGATCGCGCCACCGAGGCCATGCTCGAAGCCAAGCGGCAGGGGCCGGGACATATCCAGTTCATCACCGCCGAAATCAATGTTAAGGCGAAGCGTCGCCTGGCAATCGGCCGCTGTCTGGGGGACGCGCTGGGTAAGGACGAACTGCGCCTTGAGTACCAGCCACTGGTGAGCATCGGTTCGGACCAGGTCGTATCCGTCGAGGCCTTGCTCCGCTGGCACAGCCCAACGCTCGGAGAGGTGCCACCCGGCGATTTCTTGCCTCTGGCCGAGAACAGCGGCGCCATCACCGCCATCGACGACTGGGTGCTCACCACCGCCTGCCGCCAGGCGCGTGCCTGGCAGGACGAGGGACTGCCCGAGGTGCGCATGGCAGTTAACCTTTCCGGGTCCAGCTTCCGCCACGCCCAACTCGTTCAGCGCATCGGACATATCCTCAGCGCCAGCGGCATGGCTGCGGAGTGGCTGCAACTGGAGATCACCGAGCGCGTACTGATGGCCAATCCAGAGGCGTCGGCACGCATCCTGGCCGGACTGAAGGCCCACGGCGTGCGGTTGGCCATGGACGATTTCGGTACCGATTTTTCATCGCTGGCTTTCCTTAGCCATATGCCTCTCGATTGCCTCAAGATCGGCCGCTCCTTCATCAATGACATCACTACGGTGCCGGTCAGCGCGACGATGATCAAGGTCGCCATCGCCATGGCCCAGATGCTCGGCATGAAAGTTGTGGCTGAAGGCGTTGAAACAAGCGCCCAATTGCTTTTCCTTGCCGAAAAGCGCTGCGATTTCATGCAGGGAAACTATTTCAGCCCGCCGGCTCCAGCCATGGAAATCGGTCGCCTGTTGATCGAACGGCGCTGCCTGGAAATCGCACCGGAAACCGAAGGAGAGGTTCATACCCTGCTACTGGTGGATGACGAAGCCAATATCCTCAATGCGCTCAAGCGGGTGTTGCGCCGCGAGGGCTATCGTGTGCTGACGGCGCACAGCGCTGCGGAGGGTCTCGAGCAGCTGGCCCTGCACAAGGTGCAGGTGATTGTCACGGACCAGCGCATGCCGGCGATGAGCGGCATCGAGTTTCTTGGCCGGGTCAGGGAGCTCTATCCGGACACAGTGCGGATGGTGCTCTCAGGCTATACGGATTTGCAGACGGTGACCGAAGCAATTAACCACGGCGCGGTCTATCGCTTTCTCACCAAACCCTGGGAGGACGAGCCGTTGCGCGAGCACATCCGGGTCGCATTCCACCACTACGACGTGCAGCGCGAGAGCAAGTAAACCATGAAAACCTTTATCTGGGACCCGCGCTTCGTCACCGGCTTGGAAACAGTGGATCAACAGCACCACCGTTTGGTCGATCTGATCAACCAGCTCGGCGAGTACATGGTTACGGACCGGAGCGAAACCGGCCTCGAGGAAGTCTTCCACCAGCTGACCGACTATGCCCGCTACCATTTCGCCGAAGAGGAGCAACTCATGCGCGAGACCGGGCTAGACTTGCGCTTTGTCGAACCGCACGTCAAACGCCACCACGAATTTATCGCGCAAGTGTCCGCCATTTGGCGATCCCAAGGCGAAGCGCACCACACGTCGGAAGTGCTGAATGACTTCCTTGTCGCCTGGCTCGCTTTCCATATTCTCCGCGAGGATCAAGCGATGACGCGGCAGATCGCGCTGGTGCGGACGGGGGAATCGCCGGCAGTTGCTTTTGAGATGGAAACGCAGCTGGAAGACAACAATGTCGCCGTGCTGTTGCAAGGGCTACAAAATCTCTACCATGTACTTTCCGTTCAGAACCGCGAATTGGCGGCAGCCAATCAGACACTTGAAGAGAAAGTACAGCAACGCAGCGCCGAGTTGCAGACTGCCAACACCCTGCTGCAGCATGAACGCAATGAATTGCGCGCGCTACTCGTCAAAGTCGAGGCCTCACAGAATCAGTTGCTACAGTCGGAGAAAATGGCCTCGGTCGGCCTGCTGGCGGCCGGAATTGCCCATGAGATCAACAATCCGGTCGGTTTCGTGAACTCCAACCTCGGTACGCTAAAGGACTATGTGGAGCGCTTGCTCGGACTGCTGGAGTCTACGAGCATTGCGTGGCATCCGGCCTGAGCGATCCCTCGCTAGAGGCGCTGGTCTCGGCAAAACGCGGTGCCGATCTCGACTTTTTGCGTGAGGACGTCGTGGCGCTGCTCGCCGAGTCGCGCGACGGCCTTAACCGGGTGCGCAAGATCGTCAACGATCTCAAGGATTTTTCCCATGTCGGCGAAGTCGTGTGGCAGGAGGCCGATCTCAACGCTGGTCTTGAGAGCACGCTCAACGTGGTGTGGAGCGAGCTCAAGTACAAGGCCGAGATGATCAAGGACTACGGCGAGCTGCCGCGCGTGCGTTGTGTGCCGGCCCAGATCAACCAGGTCTTGATGAACCTGCTGGTCAACGCCGCCCAGGCCATCGAAGTGCGCGGCACTATCACCCTAAGCAGCCGCGCCGAGGGCGACCGGGTCTGGATCGAAATTGCGGACACCGGCAAGGGCATGTCGCCGGAAATACAGAAGCGCATCTTCGAACCTTTCTTTACCACCAAGCCAGTCGGTCAGGGTACCGGCCTCGGTCTTTCCGTCTCCTATGACATCATCAACAAACATGGTGGTCACTTTGACCTTAGCAGTACGCTCGGAAAGGGAAGCAGCTTTCGCTTCTGGTTACCGGTAGCCGGCCCGGCTGGCAAGGAAGGGCCGCGCGTGCAGCCTAATCCCAATCCAACATAGGAGTTACCCCGGCTGGCTGCTTATTTGGAAATAGACGCCGCCTCAGCCGCGCAGGGCCTGGACTTCGCTGACGGCCACGCGCAATCTATCGGACAAATTTCGCGCCAGGTGTTCGGTGATGGCAAGCGCCACGGAGGGTTGTCGTTCGGCCAGCGTATTGAACAGGGTGCGCGAGAGCACATAGACCTCGACCTCGGTGAGCGCCAGC
>CAYHXK010000028.1:13102-14334 GCA_964360125.1 uncultured Sterolibacterium sp. | reverse complement strand
CACCAGCATGATGGTGATGATCCAGAACCGCACCACCACCTGCGTTTCCTTCCAGCCGGTCTGCTCGAAATGGTGGTGCAGCGGCGCCATGCGCAGAATCCGCTGTCCGACCCCGTAGCGCTTCTTGGTGTACTTGAACCAGCTGACCTGCAGCATCACGGACACCGTTTCGGCGACAAACACGCCGCCCATGATGAACAGCACAATTTCCTGCCGCACGATGATCGCCACCGCACCCAGCGCAGCGCCGAGCGAAAGTGCGCCGACGTCACCCATGAACACTTCGGCCGGGTAGGCGTTGAACCACAGGAAACCCAGCCCCGCGCCGGCCATGGCGCCGCAGAAGACCGTCAGTTCGCCGGCGCCGGGTATGTAGGGCAGCAGCAGATATTTCGAATACACGGCATTGCCTGCGACGTAGGCGAAGATTCCCAGTGCCGCGCCGACCATCACGGTCGGCATGATCGCCAGGCCATCGAGTCCGTCGGTCAGGTTCACCGCATTGCTGGTGCCGACGATAACGAAGTAACTCAACACGATGAAGCCGAACAGCCCAAGCGGATAGGCGACGTTCTTGAAGAAAGGCACGATCAGGTCGGCCTTCAAGGGCAGTTCCAGGGTGAACCCGCTGCCGACCCATTGCAGGAACAGACTGATCACCTTGTCGTTATTCGGCGCCGAGATCGAAAACACGATATACACCGCGGCGACGACGCCGATCAGCGACTGCCAGAAGAACTTGGTGCGCGCCGGGAGCCCTTTCGGATTGCCCTGCACCACCTTGCGCCAGTCGTCCACCCAGCCGATGCCGCCAAAACCCAGCGTGACGATCAGCACGATCCACACAAAACGATTGGAGAGATCGGCCCACAGCAGGGTCGACAGTGCCACCGCGATCAGGATCAGCGCTCCGCCCATGGTTGGGGTGCCGGACTTGACGAGGTGTGTTTGCGGCCCATCGTCACGCACCGACTGGCCGATTTTCTTCAGCGTCAGCCAGCGAATCAGCATCGGCCCGAACACAAACGAAATCATCAGCGCAGTCATGGCTGCCAATACCGCTCGTAATGTGATGTAGCTGAAAACATTAAAGGCATGGATGTCCTTCGCCAGCCATTCAGCAAGTTCAAGCAGCATCGAAGGCTCCTGGAAATTTTTTCATGTTGTATCTTCGGCAATGCCACTGGTACCCCTTGTGCCCTCTGTACCCTCTGTACCCTCTGTACCCTCTG
>CAYHXK010000028.1:2136-13002 GCA_964360125.1 uncultured Sterolibacterium sp. | reverse complement strand
CCCTCTGTACCCTCTGTACCCTCTGTACCCTCTGGGGCATAAATGGCTTCGGCCACACGCTCCATTTTCATGAAGCGCGAGCCTTTCACCAGCACCGTGGTGTTGGCGTCCAGCAGCGGGCGCAGGGCGTGCAGCAGTGCATCGATATTCTTGAAATGCTCGGCGCCGCCATCGAAATTGCGCACCGCGGCAGCGGCATGCTCGCCGAGCGCCAGCAAGCGATCCACTCCCATGCTCTTGGCGTAGCCGCCGATTTCGTCGTGGAATTGACCGGCCTGCTCCCCCACTTCGCCCATATCGCCCAAAACAAATATCTTCTTGCCGGGCAGCGCCGCCAGCACCTCGATGGCGGCGCGCATCGAATCCGGGTTGGCGTTATAGCTGTCGTCGATCAGCAGCGCGCCGTTGATTGCCTGCCGCCGCTGCAACCGGCCCTTGATTCCGGCGAAATCCGACAGACCGGCGGCGACGCTGTCCAAGGATGCGCCGGCAGCCAGGGCGGCGGCAGTCGCGGCCAGGGCGTTGCGGACGTTGTGCACTCCAGGCAGCTTGAGCGCCACTTCACTTTCGGTTTCGCCCTGCGGGGTCATCAACTTCAGCATGCTGCCAAATGGCAGCAGCAAGTAGCTTGCGCTCACATCCGCCGGCTGCGTCAAGCCGAAGCTCAGAATGCTGTGCTGGCGACCCAGTTCGCGCCACAAGTCGGCATAGGGATCATCGGCATTGATCACGGCGACGCCGTCAGGCATGAGTCCGGCGAAGATTTCACCCTTCGCATGCGCCACCGCGGACAGGCTGCCGAGGCCTTCCAGATGGGCGCGCTGGGCATTGTTGATGACCGCTACCGTAGGCCGGGCGATCTTCGACAGATAGGCGATCTCGCCCGGATGGTTCATGCCCATCTCGATGACCGCGGCACGGTGCGTGCCGCGCAGCCTGAGCAGCATCAGCGGCAGACCGATGTCATTATTGAGATTGCCCACAGTCGCCAGGACACTGGCCTTTGCCGCCGCCGGTGGATCGATGCCGTCCAGTCGCGCCTGTGCACGCATAATGGCGGCGCACATTTCCTTGACCGTGGTCTTGCCGTTACTGCCGGTCACCGCGATCAGCGGCAAGGTGAATTTTCCCCGCCAGTACGCAGCCAGATCGCCCAGCGCCAGGCGGGTATCGGCAACCACCAGCAGCGGCGAGTCCGGCGGCAACTCCGCAGCCTGCCGCTCTACCCATGCAGATTCCACCAATGCCGCCGCGGCGCCTTGCGCCAGCGCCTGCACGACATACTCGTGGCCATCGAAGCGCTCGCCTCTCAGGGCGATAAACAACTCGCCGGCGCCCAAAGTGCGGGTATCCGTCGACACCCCGGCAAAACGCCGATCGCCATGCGTAGCGTGGCCGTGCGTGGCCAGGGCCGCATCCATCAGGCTCATCATTCCGTTGGTTTGCTGGGGGCTCATGCCGCAGCCTTCCAAGCCGCAAGCGCGGCATGCGCCTGTTCCAGGTCGGAAAACGGCAGGCGCCGGCCGGCGATTTCCTGGGTGGGTTCATGTCCCTTGCCGGCGATCAACACCACGTCGTCCGGAGCGGCAGCCATCACCGCGGCGCGTATCGCGGCGGCGCGGTCCGGCTCGACCGACCCGGGCTCAATCATGCCGCGCAAGATGTCGGCGATGATCTTTAGCGGATTTTCTCCGCGAGGATTGTCGCTGGTGACAAAGTTCATGTCGGCGAGACGCGCCACTATTTCGCCCATCAGCGGCCGTTTGCCAGGATCGCGCTCGCCGCCGCAGCCGAACAGGCAGAGCAGCCTGCCGCCGCGTGCGACCGCCACCTCTCTCAACGTGGATAGAGCCTGCTCCAGCGCATCCGGGGTATGGGCGTAGTCGATGACGAGGAGCGGTTCGCCCTGCCCGCCCGACACCGCCTGCATCCGGCCGGGCGGTGGGGTAAGCCGTTCCAGCACTGCCGCGGCAGGCTTCAGCGCTACGCCGGAGGCAAGCAAGGCGCCCAGCACCGCAAGCAGATTGGCCGCGTTGAAGCGGCCCAGCAATTTCACCGCAACCTGTGCCTCCCCTTGCGGCGTGCGCGCAGTAAAGCTGATGCCGCTGCCGGTGACGACGAGGTTCTCGGCAGCGATGACCTCCGCGGCCTTGCCCGCCATTGCAGTGGCTGCACCCAGGGTGTAGCCGATCTGGCGCACGCCACGGGCGGCAAGGCCGGCGCCAAGAGTCAAGCCGAAGGAGTCGTCGAGATTGATGACCGCGGCGACGAGGCCGGGCATGGCAAAAAGTTTCTGCTTGGCCGCGGCGTAGGCTTGCATGCTGCCGTGATAGTCCAGATGGTCGCGGGTCAGGTTGGTGAATACTGCTACGTCAAAGGCCACTGCGTTGGTGCGTCCCTCCGCCAAGCCGATCGAGGAAACTTCCATGGCGCAGGCGTCCGCACCGGCGGCAAGAAAGCCAGCCAGGGTGCGATGCACGCAAATGGCATCCGGCGTGGTGTTGGGACTTTCCCTGAGTTCTCCGGGGAAGCCGTTGCCGAGCGTGCCGACGATGCCGCATTTTCGGCCGAGCAGACTGAGCGCCTGGGCAATCCATTGACTCACCGAGGTCTTGCCGTTGGTGCCGGTGATGCCGACCATCCACAATTTTTCCGAAGGCCGGCCATAGACGAGGTGGGCGAGTTCGCCCGACAGCCGGCTCAGCTGGTTGACCGCCACCGTGGGCACACGGCTCTCGGCAACGGCGCGCTGCCCATCGGCTTCAAAAAGCACTGCGGCAGCGCCACGCGCCACCGCTTCCCCGATGTAGTCGCGTCCGTCGGTTTTAATGCCGGGAATGGCGACGAAGACATCGCCGTCGTGCAACTGACGCGAATCGGCGGTGATGCCGCTTGGGATCACTCCCCTCCCGCGCAGGTCATCGAGTATCTGCATGGCCCTCACATTCTTTCCTTGACCGTCGCGGCAGCGACGGCCGCCTGCAGCGGCATGCGTTTCGCATCCGGCTCGACGCCGAGCGCGCGCAAACTTCCTGTCATGACTTGGGAAAACACCGGGGCTGCCACGTCGCCGCCGTAATGGATGCCGCTGGATGGTTCGTCGATCATGACCGCGACCACCAGCCGCGGGTCTGAAACCGGCGCAAAACCGACGAAGGAGGACACGTATTTATTGGCGTAGATGCCGCCGTCGAGTTTGTGCGCCGTACCGGTCTTGCCGGCGACGCGATAGCCGGCAACCTGGGCTTTCGGCGCGGTGCCGCCGGGCAGCACCGCGAGTTCCAGCATCGCCCGCACTTCATGCGCTGTCTGCGCCGAGAATACCGGTTTTCCGGCCAACGGCGGCGCGTCCATTTTAGTCAGGGACAGCGGCACCAGGTCGCCGTCGCGGGCAAAGGCGAGGTAGGCGTGCGCCAACTGCACCAGCGTAACGGAAATGCCGTGGCCATAGGCCATGGTGGCTTGTTCGATGGGCCGCCAACTCTTGGCCGGACGCAAGCGGCCGCCGACTTCGCCGGGAAAACCGAGCTTGAGCGGCGTGCCGAAGCCGAGGCTGTCGAACATGCTCCACATGTCCTCGCGCGGCAAGCTCAGCGCGATTTTCGCGGCGCCGACGTTGGAGGATTTCTGGATAACCTGCGCCACCGTCAGCGTGCCATGCATATGCGTGTCGTGGATGGTCCGGCCGTCGATGGTCAGGGAACCGGGCGCCGTCTGAATCAGGGAGTCGTAGCGAAACTTACCCTTCTCCAGCGCCAGCGCGGCGGTGAATGGCTTCATCGTCGAGCCGGGCTCGTAGGTGTCGGTGAGCGCGCGATTCCGCAACTGGGCGCCGGCCAGCCGGACGCGGTTATTCGGGTTATAAGTGGGCAGATTGAGGAGCGCCAGCACCTCGCCGCTCCTGGCGTCCAGCACCACGATGCCGCCGGCTTTGGCCTTGTTTGCAGCGAGCGCCTGGCGCAGATTGGTATACGCCAGATACTGGATCTTCGCGTCCAGCGCCAGCGTTATATCCTTGCCTTCCTGCGGCGATTTGATGCTTTCCACGTCTTCGACGACCTGGCCGCGCCTATCCTTGATGACGCGACGGCTGCCGGGTTTACCTGCCAGCGTATCCTGGAAGGCCAGTTCCACGCCCTCCTGGCCGATATCCTCCGCCCCGGTGAATCCCAGCATGTGCGCGGTCATCTCCGCCGCCGGGTAGTAGCGGCGATATTCGCGTTGATCGTGGATTCCGGGTAGATCCAGGGCCGCGATTTTCTCGGCGAGATCGGGTGGAATCTGGCGCTTGAGGTACACGAAGTCGCGTTCCGCGGCCAGCTTGCGGCTCAATTCGCGTACGTCCATTTCCAATAATCGCGCCAGTTC
The DNA here is from genome assembly GCA_964360125.1 of uncultured Sterolibacterium sp. Taxonomy (GTDB): domain Bacteria; phylum Pseudomonadota; class Gammaproteobacteria; order Burkholderiales; family Rhodocyclaceae; genus JACRAR01. The sequence continues at coordinate 8,634 of CAYHXK010000028.1, read as the reverse complement.
GCGCGCCTGCGCCGGTTGCAATTTGGCATCTTCGGGGATCGCCCAGATCGATTTGACCGGTGTCGATACCGCCAGGACATCGCCGTGGCGGTCGAGTATCCGTCCACGGGTGGCCGACATCTCAATGACTCGGGAATAACGCGCGGCGCCCTTCTCCTGCAGGAAGGAACTGTTGAAGCCTTGCAGATACAGCGCCCAGCCCGCCAGTGTGGCAAAACTTCCCAGCAAGACTATCAACAGCAGACGCGCGCGCCAGGTCAGCAAGGGTTGCGTGAGCAAAGGGCTGTGGGAAAACTTCACCTGGTCGCCTCAGTGTTTGGCGGATTCAATGGACATCACCTGGCCGGCGCCGGGCGCCTTCAAGTGCAGTTTGTCGCGGGCGATTTTTTCGACCCGGGCATGACTCGCCAGAGTGCTTTGTTCCAGTTGCAATTGGCCCCATTCGATTTCAAGATTGCGCATGCGCAACTGCTCGTGCTCGATTTCGGTAAATATCTTGCGTGCCCGGTGGTTGGAAGTGACCGTCCCGATGGCACTGGTCGCCAGGAGCAGCAGCAGGATGAGATTCACGCGGATCATCTGACTTTCTCCGCAACTCGCATCACGGCGCTTCTGGCGCGGGGGTTGTCAGTGATTTCCGATTTATCCGGGAATACCGGCTTGCCGATCAAGCGCAGCGGCGGCAGCGCCAAATCGGCCGCGCGCACCGGCAAGCGCGCCGGCAACTGCGGCGGCTGCGACTGCTCGCGCAGAAAGCGCTTAACGATGCGATCTTCGAGCGAGTGAAAACTGATCACCACCAGCCTGCCTCCCGGAGCGAGACGCGTAGCGCATTGCGGTAGCGCTAGCGACAGCTCCTCAAGTTCCTGATTGATGTGAATCCGTAAAGCCTGAAAGCTGCGTGTCGCCGGATGCTGGCCCGGTTCCCGCGTGCGGACGGCTTTTTCCACGAGCGCGGCAAATTGTCGAGTGGTTGCAATACGGCATTCGCCCCGAGCAGCAACAACCGCCTTTGCAATCGCATGAGCAAACCGTTCTTCCCCATAATTTTTGATCACCCTTTCTATTTCAAGTTGTGAAGCCTGCTCCAGCCATTCCGCGGCGGTTTGCCCGCGGCTCGTATCCATGCGCATGTCCAGCGGTGCATCGAAACGGAAGCTGAATCCGCGCCCGGCCTCATCCAGTTGCGGCGACGACATGCCGATATCCAGCAATACCCCATCCACCCGCCCTACTTCCAATCCATCCAGCACCGCCCCGACTTCGCTGAATGCCGCGTGCCCCAAGGTGAAGCGCGCATCCTTGATCGCCTGGCCCGCCGCGATCGCCGCCGGGTCGCGGTCCAGCGCGATCAACCGGCCCTGCGGGCCGAGTCGCGCCAGAATCTCCCGGCTGTGGCCGCCGCGGCCGAAAGTGGCAACGACATAAACGCCGTCCGGTTTTATCGCCAGCGCCTCGACCGCAGCCCGCAACAGCACACTCAGGTGCACCAGCGGCGCAGCAACGTTCACAACGTCAAATTCTCCAGACCGGGGGGCAGGAGTTTGTCGCCCAGGGCGAAAATCGTCTCCTGCTGCTGCTTCCATCCGGCATCGCTCCAGATTTCGAAATGGCTGCCTTGTCCCACCAGCCACACCTGCTTTTCCAGCAGCGCGTACTCGCGCAACTCCGGCGACACCAAGACACGGCCGGCGGCGTCCATCTCGGAATCGACGGCGAAGCCGACCAGCAGGCGGCGCAACATGGCGGATTGGGTTTCGAGGCTGGGCGCCGCAAGAATCTTGGCGCGGATCGGCTCCCACGCCGGGGCGGGGTAGAGCAGCAGGCAGCGGTGCGGGTGGGCGGTCAGGACCAGGCGCCCTTCGGCCAGCGCCAGCAGCGCGTCGCGATGCCGCGCCGGGATCGCCATGCGTCCCTTGGCATCGAGATTCAGCGCCGCCGCCCCCTGAAACATGCCCTCTCCTCTTTTTGGTGCGGGAGACCAACCCAAACTTGGCCCCCACTTTTTCCCACTTCTTCCCACTATAAGGAGGTTTTTTTGAAGGGTCAAGCGAAAAAGCAACTATTTTCCAGTGGCGACAAATACTTAGGCGAGGTTTTTGTGGAAAGTCCTGAAAAATAATTTCTTTAAAAAACAATGGGGATAGAATTCAAACCCAAAGTGATTTGTGAGGAGTTGTGGCCAATTTTGCAACTTGCTTTCTCAGAAGGGGGGGACGACGGGCCTGCCACAGATCATTGCGTTCTGCGTCTGCTGTCCCGTCTCGCCCAAAACAGTAGAGAATCAGCCGCCTTTTTGCCATAAACCCAGTACTTGTAGCGGAGCCTCGTTACAAGCCATCCAGCCACTGGTTTGTTTATTTGTGGTAAATTCCGCATTTGTGATAAGTAAAATCCATTTTTTCAGATAGGCTATTCCATATTTTCATGGAAAATCCCACCGCAGTCTTCCCCCGTTTCATTACCCCCCGCGTGGCCGAGGCTCTGGCCGACACGCGCGTCGTACTGTTGGCCGGGCCGCGTCAGTCGGGCAAGACTACGCTGACGAAGCAGTTCGAGAGCGGGGGGATGCGCTATCTCAGTCTCGACACTCCCGCAGTGCTTGATGTAGCGCGTGGCGATCCGCTGGGCTTGGTGCGCGGACTCGATCGCGCCATCATTGACGAGGTGCAGCGCGCTCCCGGCCTGCTGCTGGCCATCAAGCAGTCGGTGGACGAAGACCAACGGCCGGGGCGCTTCCTGCTCACCGGCTCGGCAAACCTGATGGCGCTGCCGACGGTTGCCGATTCGCTGGCCGGTCGCATGGAAACCTTGCACCTTCTGCCGCTGGCGCAGTGCGAAGTGCGCGGCGGTGTCGATGGCAAACGCGGCCGCTGGCTCGAAGCGGTTTTCTCCGGTGCTCCGCCCGCACCCGTGCGGCCTGCGGTGGGCGCCGAGTTGGTGCGTATTGTGCTCGGCGGCGGCTACCCCGAAGCCATCGCGCGGGAAACGCCGCGCCGTCGCGCGGCCTGGGCGCGGCAGTACATCGATGCCCTGATTCAGCGCGACGTGCGCGATATCGCCGACATCCACAAGCTCGACGTGCTCTCCCGGTTGCTCGACGCCCTGGCGCAGGTGGCGGGCCAAGCCTGCAACTTCGCCCAACTCGGCGGACAGCTTGGTCTCGACCAGAAAACCGCCGCGCGCTATCTCTCCATCTTCGAGCACCTCTATCTGCTGCGGCGGATTCCCGTCTGGTCGGGCAACAACTTGAGCCGCCTGGTCAAGACCGCGCGTTTCCAGTTCATCGATTCCGGACTGCTGGCGGCGCTATCCGGGGCAAGCATGGAGACTCTGGCGCGCGATCGCGCCGGCTTCGGGCGGCTGCTCGAAAGTTTCGTCTTCGGCGAACTACTCAAGCTGATCTCATGGTCGGATGAGCCCTGGCGAATCAGTTATTACCGCGATCACGACCAATACGAGGTGGATCTCGTCGTCGAGAACGTGGCGGGCGACATCGTCGGCATCGAGGTCAAGGCCGGCGCCACGGTGCGCGATGGCGACCTGCGCGGACTGCGCAAACTCGCCGACCTGGCCGGCAGCCGCTTCGTGGCCGGCATCGTACTTTACGACGGCGAACAGGTCTTGCCGATGGGCGAAAAACTGTGGCTTTCGCCACTTTCCGCGCTATGGCTGTGAGCCAGGGCGCCGTACTCGGCCGTCCTGGCGCGCTATTGAGCCTGGATTTCATGCGGGTTTCCAGCCGATTGATGTCGCCCAAGTTGGCGACTTCTGAGTCAGCCAGTTGAGTGCCCGGTCGATGTGTTGACTGCGACAGGATGCGCCGCACCATTGATTGTTGCCCCTCTGGTGTCGGTCCTGTGTTGGGGCTGGGGGGGGATGGAAGTCCGCCGATAAGCCGGGTTCTGTCGTGGGCAGCCATTCCTCTGGGCCCGCCGTTACCGACGGGCTCTAGCAGCCTACCCGGAAGCGGCGCGAGCAGCGCCATTGCTTCCCTATTTGGCCTTGCCCCGGATGGGGTTTGCCGTGCCGTCCGTGTTGCCACGTGCGCGGTGAGCTCTTACCTCGGCCGGGCTTGCGCCCAGCCGGCGTACCTTGCGGCACGCCGCCATTTCACCCTTGCCTGATCCCATCATTCCCTCGGAGGAGTTTCCTCCTCTTCAGGAAAGTGACTTTGCCGCCTTGCGGCGTCAAAGTCGGGCCATCGGCGGTATCTTTCTGTTGCACTTTCCGTCGCCTTGGGCCGCGGCTCGCGCTGCGGCTTATAACGCCCGGCCGTTAGCCGGCATCCTGCTCTGCGGGGCCCGGACTTTCCTCCATGAGCTTGCGCTCACAGCGGCTGCCTGGCGGACTTCCGAGAGGAATTCTACCTGTTACTTGGTGGGTAATATCGACAATGTGCTCGGCAGGACGTGCGTCAGTACAACATCAGCAAGAAAAGATCCTCCGCCGTTTCGAGGTTGCGGACATCGGCGACATGCCGGCGAAGCATGGCCTCGATGTCGGTCGTCGAACAGCAGCTTCACGCCGAAACGGCCAGCAGGCTGCGCTCGCGGTCGGCGGCGAAGGCCAGGCAGGCATGAATGTCTTCGCGGGTCAGGTAGGGAAAGTCCGCAAGGACTTCGTCGGTCGTCATGCCCGATGCCAGATAGTCGAGTACGTCATAGACGCTGATCCGCATGCCACGGACACAGGGTTTGCCGGAAAGAATCTGCGGATCAATGGTGATGATGCTGCGGTAGTCGACCATTATGCTTACCTCGTGCCTTACCTCGCTGAATGTGCCGCCATTCTCCCCCGGCTGAGTCCGACCTGCAAGTATCAGTCGTTCTTGTCGTCGCGCTTGCCCGCATCCGGCAGCAGCGATACGCCGCCGGTCGCCTCGGCGCTGAGCAGGCCGAGGCGGGTGTAGATGAGGAGCTTCTCGCGGCTGTCGCCGATGTCCATGTTGCGCATCGTCAACTGGCCGATGCGGTCCTGCGGGGAGAAGGCGCCTGCGCCTTTCTCCATGGTCAGGCGCTCCGGATGGTAGGTCAGGTTGGGGCTGGTGGTGTCGAGGATCGAATAGTCGTTGCCGCGCCGCAGCTCCAGCGTCACTTCGCCGCTCACGGCGCGCGCCACCCAGCGCTGCGCGGTCTCGCGCAGCATCATGCACTGCGGATCGAACCAGCGCCCTTCGTAGAGCAGGCGGCCGAGACGGCGGCCGTTGCCGCGATATTGATCGATGGTGCCTTCGTTGTGGATCCCCGTCACCAGCCGCTCGTAGGTCGCGTGGAGCAGCGCCATGCCCGGCGCCTCGTAGATGCCGCGGCTCTTGGCCTCGATGATGCGGTTCTCGATCTGGTCCGACATGCCCAGCCCGTGCCGCCCGCCGATGCGGTTGGCTTCCATGAACAACTCGACGGAGTCGGCGAAGGTCTGGCCGTTGAGTGCCACCGGCTGTCCCTCTTCGAAACGCACGGACACTACTTCGGGCTTGACCGCCACCTCCTCCCGCCAGAAGGCCACGCCCATGATCGGCTGGACGATGCGCATGCCCCGGTCGAGGAATTCCAGGTCCTTCGCCTCGTGCGTCGCGCCGAGGATATTCGAATCGGTGGAGTAGGCCTTCTCGACGCTCATCTTGTATTCGAAGCCGTTGGCGATCAGGTACTCCGCCATCTCCTTGCGGCCGCCCAGCTCGTCGATGAATTCCTGGTCCAGCCAGGGCTTGTAGATGCGCAGCTTGGGGTTGGCGAGCAGGCCGTAGCGATAGAAGCGCTCGATGTCGTTGCCCTTGTAGGTGCTGCCGTCGCCCCAGATGTGCACGTCGTCTTCGCGCATCGCCACCACCAGCGAAGTGCCGGTGACGGCGCGGCCGAGCGGGGTGGTATTGAAATAGGTGGCGCCACCCGTGGAGATATGGAAGGCGCCGCACTGGATCGCGGCGATGCCCTCGGCGACCAGTTGCGGCCGGCAGTCGACCAGCCGCGCCTGCTCGGCGCCGTAGGCAAGCGCCTTGCGCGGAATCTCCGCGTAGTCGCTTTCGTCGGGCTGGCCCAGGTTGGCGGTGTAGGCACGGGGAAAAGCGCCCTTGGCGCGCATCCAGTGCACCGCGGCGCTGGTGTCGAGCCCGCCGGAAAAGGCGATGCCAACACGCTCGCCCTTGGGCAGTCGCTGCAGAATCGTGGAGGTCATGTTGATCCCGAAAAGTTTGGATTTTATTCTGAATCCGGGGGCGGCGTAAGCCCCGCGTTGCCGGCCGAGCCATGCGCCTGGCATTGAGAGGTCCGCAGCGCGCCGGTATATACTCGCGCCGGCACGAGATTCCTAGGCCGGTTTCGCGGGAGAGCAAAGATCGAAACGAAAATTTCCGCCGATGTGGCGATCGTCGGCGCGGGCATGGCCGGCGCCTCGCTGGCTTATGAACTCTCCGCGTCGCTGCGGGTGGTGCTGCTCGAAATGGAAACGCAGCCGGGCTATCACGCCACCGGCCGCTCGGCGGCGCTGTACAGCGCG
>CAYHXK010000028.1:0-2126 GCA_964360125.1 uncultured Sterolibacterium sp. | reverse complement strand
ACAGCGCGATCTACGGCAATGCGGCGGTGCGCGCCCTGACTCGCGCCGGGCGCGGCTTCCTGGACAATCCGCCGCCGGGCTTCGCCGAGCAGCCGCTGCTGACGCCGCGCGGCGCGCTGTTTTTCGGCAATGAAGAGCAGCAAGACCGCCTGGATAAATTTTACCGGGAAGTGGCGCCGCTCGATTCCGGCGTACGGCGCCTGGATGGCGGGGAAGTACTGCAGCGGGTGCCGTTCCTGAAATCCGAGTTTTCGCTGGGCGGAGTGTTCGAAGCGGGCGCCATGGACATGGATGTGCATGCCCTGCACCAGGGCTACCTGCGCGGCGCGCGGGCGCGGGGCGCGCGGCTGCTGTGCGACGCCGGGATAATAGCCGCCGCATTTGAGCATGGCGAATGGCGGCTGGCAACGCGGCAGGGCGGGGTCGAAGTCAGCGCCGCCTGCCTGGTGAATGCCGCCGGCGCCTGGGCCGACGACCTGGCGCGACTGGCCGGCTTGCCGCCTATCGGCATCGCGCCGCTGCGCCGCACCGCCCTGGTCGTCGAAACGGACTTGGCGATGGAGCGCCATGACTGGCCGATGGCCATCGATACGGATGAAACGCTGTACTTCAAGCCCGATGCGGGCCGCATCCTGGTTTCGCCGGCGGACGAGACACCGACCCAGCCGTGCGACGCCCAGCCCGACGAGTATGACATTGCTGTGGCTATCGACCGCTTCGAAAGCGTCACGAAGCTGCGAGTCAAAAAGATTACCGGCAAGTGGGCCGGTTTGCGCAGTTTCGCGCCGGATCGCACGCCGGTGATCGGCTTCGATGCTCACAACGCGCGTTTCTTCTGGTTCGCCGGCCAGGGCGGCTATGGTATTCAGACAGCGCCGGGCAACGCAATCCTAGCGCGCGCGCTGATCGTCGGCGAAGCCCTGCCCGAGCGGCTGCTGGCGGCGGGCGTGGTGCCGGAACTGCTATCCCCGGCAAGGTTCGCGGACCGGAGCGAGGTCGGCTAATCGCCGCAGCCTGCTCCAACCAATGGCGCGGTACAAGTACAAAAACTCTCTGCGGAAAACGTACTGAAATCGGCGCTTAAGCGTTGGTCGAAGGTTCCTGAGGGCGTAGACTAGCCGGATCCCAAACCTGCCTTTTAATAAATTCTGAAAGCAAAGGCACGGCAAAACAATACCCGCCGCGTCTATTTCTATAAATCAGACCTTTCTCACCAAGAGCTTGCAGAATCTGAGTTGCGTGGCTTGGATTGAACCCCTTGTTCAAGATGGCGCGGGAAGCGGCGACAATATCTTGTACAGAAAACTCGTCATTGCTATTCTGTAATGTGGCAATGACTTTCATAAAATCCTGCTGACGATCTGTCGCCCTCGCCCATCGCGGCGAAAAGAAATCCTGATCTAGTTTGTCAAGAATTGACCCCATTGGGACGGATGGAGCAAGGCCATCGGTTATTTTCCCTATCCAGGCATCGAAGACTTCCTTGCATACAAATTGGATAAAGTACGGATAGCCATCAGACTGATTGATGATATTTTGAATTGTGCTTTCAGCGAAACCTAATTTGCTTTTTGAAATCGCGATGGGCCTAACAATAGCTTGCCGAGCATCAACATCACTAAGCCGTTGTAGATGCATGACATGAAACATTCTTTCTGTATATGTACGCGCTTCGTTAAGTTTTGGGAATAGGGTTGGAAGGCCCGATAACACCAACATGAAATGGCATTTCGATGGAGTCCTTTGAAAGAACGAAAAAACATCAAGTAATACCGAAAGTGGAAATTCCTTAGCTGCTGCATGGTCTGACAAGTTTTGTGCTTCATCATAAGCAAATACCACTCCCCGCAATGACGTCGTCTCTAAGATCGTTCTGGCATGTAATAAAACGGCTTTAAGCTTGTCATCAGTAAGGCCCGGAGTAGCCTCGAAGATGTTCCATAAATCGTCGAATCGTAGTGGCTGGGGGTCTGGAACTTGCGCCACAAATCCAAGAGGGAAATTAGTACGTTGCTGCACAATAAGCGGTGCTAACAGCGTGGACAAATCCACCACAATGCGGCGCGCAATTCGATCCTCAGTCAAACTGGAGGATTCCGATAGGTCGTTGCCAGTCCATAGCCACC
>CAYHXK010000027.1:0-14396 GCA_964360125.1 uncultured Sterolibacterium sp. | reverse complement strand
GGTTGCCGCAGGACTCTCCGGGCCACGCCGGGCGGCGGTCGGAACGGTGCGCGATTTCGTCCTCGGCGTGAAAATGCTCGATGGCACCGGCACGCCGCTGACTTTCGGCGGGCAGGTGATGAAGAACGTTGCCGGTTACGATGTGGCGCGCCTGATGACGGGTTCGCTGGGCATACTCGGCCTGCTGCTGGAAGTTTCGCTGAAGGTACTGCCGCGGCCGGCGGCCGAAGCCACCCTGCGCCTCGAAGCCCCGCTGGACAAGGCGCTGGAGTTGATGAATCGCTGGGCCGGCCAGCCGTTGCCGATCTCCGCCACTTGCTGGCAGGACGATCTGCTGACGCTGCGACTTTCCGGCGCACGCAGCGCGGTCACGGCGGCGCGCCAGCGGATAGGCGGCGAAGCCACGGACGATGTGGACGATGCAGACTTCTGGCGCGACCTGCGCGAGCAGCAGACGAATTATTTCGCCGGCGATCTTGCGCTGTGGCGTCTTTCGCTGCCCTCGGTGGCGCCGCCGCTGGAGCTGCCTGGCGCGCAACTGGTCGAATGGGGCGGCAGCCTGCGCTGGCTCAGGTCGGGTGCGGACGCGGCAGGCATACGGACTGCCGCGGCGCAGGCCGGCGGCCACGCCACGCTGTTCCGTGGCGGCGACAGGCAGAAAGCCGCCGCTGGCGCATTCCAGCCTTTGCCGCCGGTGCTCATGGCCTTGCATCTCAAATTGAAGCGGAGCTTCGATCCAAAAGGCATATTCAATCCCGGCCGGATGTATCCGGAACTGTGACGTGGAAACCCATCTCGCCGATTTCATCCGTAACACCCAGGCCGGCCGCGAAGCCGACGAAATCCTGCGCAAGTGCGTGCATTGCGGCTTCTGCAGCGCCACCTGCCCGACCTATCAATTGTTCGGCGACGAACTCGACGGGCCGCGCGGACGCATCTACCTGATCAAGCAGATGCTGGAAGGCGCAGAGGTCACCGCGAAAACCCAGTTGCATCTCGACCGCTGCCTGAGTTGCCGTTCCTGCGAGACCACCTGTCCTTCCGGGGTGCATTACGCGCGCCTGCTCGACATCGGCCGCGCCGTGCTGGAACAACGGGTCGCCCGTGGCCGAGTCGAGTCGCTGCTGCGCGGCGCGCTCAAGCAACTGCTGCCCAGGCCATGGCTGTTCGGGCCGGCCTATCGCCTCGGCCAATTCTGCCGCCCGCTGCTGCCGGCGTTGCTCAAGGCCAAGCTGCTGCGCTATCGTGCGCCGGGGCCGCGACCGCTGACGCGACATGCGCGCAGCGTGATCGCGCTGGCCGGCTGCGTGCAGCCGGCGATGGCGCCGAGTATCAACGCGGCGACGGCGCGCGTGCTCGACCGTCTCGGCATCCGCACGATCGAGGCCGAGCGGGCCGGTTGTTGCGGCGCCTTGCGCCTGCATCTCGGCGCAGAGGAAGCGGCCTGCGAGGATGCGCGCCGCAACATCGATGCCTGGTGGCCGCTGCTCGAAGCCGGCGCGGAATGCATACTGTTTACCGCTTCGGGCTGCGGCACGCAGTTGCGCGACTACGCCCATCTGCTGCAGGACGACCCGGCATACGCCGTCAAAGCAGCGCGCGTGTCGTTGCTGTCCAGGGATGTCAGCGAGGTGATCGCCGCCGAGCAGGAGCATTTGCTGGCCCTGTTCGCCCATATCCCGCCCGCGGAAATCAAGCTCGCCTTCCATTCTCCCTGTTCCCTGCAGCATGGGCTGCAGATACGCGGCACGGTGGAAGAGTTGCTGAGCGCCGCCGGCTTTGCCTTGGCCCCGGTTGCCGATAGCCACTTATGCTGCGGATCGGCCGGCGCCTACTCGGTATTGCAGCCGCTGATCGGCACGCAATTGCGCGACAACAAGCTGGCGGTGTTGTGCGCCGAACAGCCCGGCGCGATTGTCACTGCGAATATCGGTTGCCTGGCGCATCTGCAATCCGGCACGGCCTTGCCGGTGCGTCACTGGATTGAATACATCGACGAGCGCCTCGCCTTTGCGGCGGCAGGTTGAGAGAGAGAAAAGATGCAACTCGACAGCAGCGCGCGGAGCCATGCGCTACTTCACGACAGCTTCCGCTGGCAGGTTCCCGCGCAGTACAACATCGCCCGCCAATGTTGCGGCCGCTGGGCCGGCGAGCGTTCCCGGCTTGCCCTCTACTACGAGGATGCAAGCGGTTTCACCCAGGCCTGGAGTTTCTGGGACATCCAGCGCGAGGCGAACCGTTTGTCGAATGCCCTGGGGGCTCTCGGCACGCTGCGCGGCGAGCGCGTCGCGATCGTCCTGCCGCAGCGGCCGGAAACCGGCATCGCGCATATCGCCTGTTACCAGATGGGCGTCGTGGCGCTGCCCTTGTCGCATTTGTTCGGTCCCGATGCACTGGAATACCGGCTGGCTCATGCCGAGGCGCGCATCGCCATCGTCGACGCGGCATCCTTGCCGAAACTGTGGGCCGTGCGCGAACGCCTGCCGCACCTGAAACACATCATCGGCGTGGGGAACGACGCGCTGGAAAGCGGCGTGCATGCGTGGAGCAGGCTGCTCGAATACGCCTCGACGCGGTATACGCCGGTGGCCACCTCCGCCGACGACCCGGCGCTGATCATCTATACCAGCGGCACCACCGGCAATCCCAAGGGCGCCCTGATGGCGCAGCGCACGCTGCTCGGCAACCTGCCCGGTTTCGTCTGCTCGCACGATTTTTTTCCCCAGCCGGGCGACATGTTCTGGTCGCCGGCCGACTGGGCCTGGACCGGCGGTTTGTTCGACGCGCTGCTGCCGACCTGGAATTTCGGCCAGCCCATTCTCGGCTATCGCGGCCGCTTCGACCCGGAGAAGGCCTACTGGCTGATGGAGAAATACGGCGTGCGCAATGCTTTTCTTTTCCCCACCGCCTTGAAGATGATGATGAAGGCGGTGCCGCAGCCGAAGCAGGTGTATGACCTGAACCTGCGCAGCATCATGAGCGGCGGCGAATCGGTCGGCGCCACGGTGATGAACTGGGCGCAAGAGGAACTCGGCGTGAGCATCAACGAGATTTTCGGCCAGACCGAAATCAATTACGTCGTCGGCGGTTGCGCCGCGGTCTATCCGCCCAAGCCCGGCGCGATGGGACGGCCCTACCCAGGGCATCGCGTCGCCGTGCTCGACGCTGCCGGCCAATCCCTGCCGGCCGGCGAAGTGGGCGAGGTGTGCGTGCAGCGCAGTTGCAATGGCGAGGCGGATCCGGTGTTTCTGCTCGAATACTGGAAGAACCCCGACGCCACGCGCGAAAAATATTTCGGCACAGGGACGGAAATATGGGGGCGCACCGGCGACCTGGCGAAGTTCGACGAGGAGGGCTATCTCTGGTACCAGGGACGCGCCGACGACATGTTCAAGAGCGCCGGCTACCGCATCGGGCCGGGCGAGATCGAGAACTGCCTGGTCAGGCACCCGGCGGTCGCCAATGCCGCCGTGATCGGCGCGCCCGACGTCGCGCGCGGCACCATCGTCAAGGCCTTCATCGTGCTGCAGCCGGGCATCGCCCCTACAGCCGAACTGGAAGCCGAGCTGCAACAGCATGTGCGCGAATATCTGGCGCCCTACGAGTATCCGAAGGCGATCGAGTTCATCGACGCCCTGCCGATGACGACGACCGGTAAAGTACAGCGGCGAGTGCTAAGATTGCGCGAAGAAGAACGATTCAGGACGGGTGTACCCGATGACCGAAGATAAACATAAACAGGCCGACCGGCGCATCGATACCCGGTTGCGCGACATTTTCGACGAAGGCTTCGAACTGCTCGGACCGTTCTTTGAGGCGAATAATTCATGGGACGGACAATCCCTCGACGACCTTGCCTTTCGCGTGATGGGCGAAAACTACCCGGATCTTAACCAGGACCAGATTTATGTGTTCGTCATGGCGGCGAGGCGGCTCCATGCAGACGGATATGCCCCGACCAAGCGCTAAGCCCTGTTCTGCACCAGCAACTTGGCATCGGCCTCGGCGACCCTGATGTCTTCCTGGCTGGTGCAAGTACCGGCCGGCACGACCATGCCGCCGCCGTGCTTGGGGTCGAGGGCGGTGACGGTCCATTTCACGCTGAGGGTATCCCCGGCCGCAACGGAGCAGTAAACCGGAAGCTGTGCTCGACGTAGGCCACCACGGCATCGTCTTCTACGATACCCAGCGGCGCCGCCAGAACAACACGCCGAGGGTGATGGCGATGCTCGCCATCACCCCCAGCGCGATATAGAAACCCTGGGGATTATCCAGCAACGGCATGGTCCGGAAGTTCATGCCGAAGATTCCCGAGACCATGGTCGCCGGCATGAAGATCAATGCGATCACCGTCAGCGCACGCACCTCCTGGTTGACCCGGTTGCTGACGCTCGACAGGTAGATGTCGAGCATGCCGGCGATCAGGTCGCGAATCGCTTCCAGAGATTCAATGACGTGCACCGTGTGGTCATACACGTCGCGCAGATAGGGCAGGGTTTCGGGTCGGAAGAAGCCATCCTCGCCGCGCGTCAGCGTCGCCACCACCTCGCGCAGCGGCCACACGGCACGGCGCAGCGTCAGCGTCTCGCGTTTCAGTTGATGCAAAGTGTGCAGTACTGCAGGCGTGGCGCGACGCATCAACTCATCCTCAAGCATTTCGGTACGTTCCCCGATCTGTTCCAGGATCAGAAAATAGCGGTCAACCAAGGCGTCGAGCAGCGTGTAAGCCAGATAGTCAGCGTCGAGCCGGCGAATCTGCCCGCGCGCCTGACGCAGCCGCTCGCGCACCGGGTCGAACGAACCGGTTGGACGCTCCTGGAAAGTCAGCACGAAATTCTTGCCAAGGATGACACTCACCTGGTCCGAGGACACGGTCATGTTGGCGCTGTCGTAATCGAAAAAGCGCACGACCAGGTAGAGATACTCGCCATAGTTGTCGACTTTGGGCCGCTGGTCGGTGTTGAGGACGTCTTCGAGCACCAGCGGATGCAACTGGAAACGCTGGCCGAGCGCGCTCATCGACTCGGCATCGGGCAGACCGTAAATGTTGATCCACTGTGTCGTCAGGCGCGGTTGATACGCCAGTGCCTCGGCGATGCTGTCGAAGCGCAGCTCGACGATTTCCTCGGCGCCATACTCGATCAGAGTAATGCTTAAGTATTCGGTCTTGCGCTCTCCCACCGGTACCAGCGACCCCGGCGGCAATCCGGACTTGTTGGAACGCAATGCCCGACTCTTTCTTGCGTGACTCTTGCCAGACATGAATTGCCTCCGTGGTTAGTTTTGGATTGCTTGTGCACACCCGGACGGATTATGCCAAATCGGTCAACCCAGCGTGCGATTGCCCTACAGTGGTATCTTGCCATACACCGGGATAGTGCGAATAATCCAATATTGGCTTGCCTCAAGCGTTGGCGGGTTCTGGCTGGCTTGGCGCCTCCGCCGGTAACGAGGGGGAGGGAAATGGTCCTGTGTTTGGTTCCATCCACTCAGTCAAGCCGTGCGGTTTGGCGATTTCTTGGCAAGCCCTGGGTTGGCATTTCTTGCCGATGTGTCGATTGCCGTGAGAAACTGTAATAATGCTGGTAGATTCCCTCATCGGGCCGCCTTCCAGGCCGCGTTTATTGCATGCATACATGACAAAAACATATGAGCAAAGATAAGCAATCTGGAGACCTGAACTATCTATTGCCCGAGCAACTCTGTGTCGGGATTTTCGTGATTCTCGATTTGCCGTGGTTCAAGCACAATTTCCCGCTGGGCAGTTTCAAGATCCACAATCCCAAGCAGTTGAGCGAGGTGCTTGCCTTGCGGCTGCCAAAGTACCGATACGACCCTGAGCGCAGCGACGTGCCGCCGAAAGAAAAGACTGCGGCGGCCAAGGATGCGGAAGTACTGAAGCCGATTGAAGAAGCTGAACCGGTCCCGTTGCCGGTAGTGGCGAACGACCCGGAAAGCCTGCGCGCCTTCCGTTTGGCGGAGCGGGCGAAGCAAATCGGCCAGGTCGAGAAGTCGTTCGTCAAGGCCGCCAAGATGATGAAGAATCTCAATCGTAATCTACTGGCGCAGCCGAAGGAGACCATGGAGGAGATGGGCGGGCTGGTCGGCGAGATGGTCACCGCTTTTCTGGGAAGCACCGAGGCGACGCTCCATGTGATGGGTGAAAAAGCCGGCGGCGAGGATGTCTACCATCACAGCCTGAACGTGACGATACTCTCCATGATGCTGACCAAGGACCTTGGTTTTACCTCCCAGGCGGCGCAGCAACTTGGCATGGGGGCGATGGTTCATGATATCGGCCTGAGCGAAATCCCGAGCCAGGTGCTGATGAAGAGTCCTGACGAGTATTCCCACGCCGAACACGAACTGCGCGCCATGCATGTCGAATACGGGGTGGGCATCGGACGGCGCATCGGACTTTCGCCGGAGGCATTGACGATCATCGCGCAGCATCACGAGATGGCCAATGGCAGTGGTTACCCGAATGCGCTCAAAGAGGCGGAGATGACGCCTGCGGCGAGGGTGGTGTCGATGGTTAACTTCTACGACAACCTGTGCAATCCAGTGGACATCAACAAGGCAATGACGCCTCACGAGGCGCTGTCCTTCATGTTTGCGCAACGCCGCAGCAACTTCGAGGGGCGTGCGTTGCAGCTGATGATCCGCAGCCTGGGAGTCTATCCGCCGGGCTCCATCGTGCAATTGTCAAGCAAGTCGCTGGCGGCGGTTTTTTCCATCAATCCGAAGAAGCCGCTGCGACCCTGGGTGTTGGTTTACGATCAGAAAGTGCCCAAGGAGAAGGCGATCATGATCGATCTGGAAGATGCGCCTGAGATCACCATCACCAAATCCATTCGTCCCGCCATGCTGCCGCCAAAAGTGGCCACCTACCTCAATCCGCGCAAGCGGATTACCTATTTTTTCGATGGCGGCCCTGAAGCCGCATCTCATCCGAAGACCGCTTGAGTGGAAACGGACCGGCTGCTGCTTGAAGCTTCCAGCGAAATTCTCATCCTCGTCGATGCGGAGACGCTGAAGATCCTCGCGACCAACCGTGCGGCGCAGGAACGACTGGGCTATGCACGGGCACAACTGGACGGCATGCCGGTAAGCGAGATCGAGTGCGCCCTCTCGGATATGTTCTTCTGGGACGATGTCCGCGCCAACCAGGGAAGCACCGAGGTCGAGGGCGCTTATCGCTGCGCCGACGGATCGGTGCTGGAGGTTACCAAAACGGCGCGAGCGGTTGACGACGCAAACAGACTGTTCGCCATACGGGCTGTGCCGGCCGGACACCAGCGGCGCATCGCCGACGAACTGGAGAAAATGAGTTCGCATATGAGCGCGACTCTGGAGGCGACCGCGGACGGAATTCTGCTGATCGACCGTGAAGGCGCGATCCTCAACATGAATCGACGCTTTTCGGAGATGTGGGCTGTTCCCGGGAAGCTGCTGCTAGAACGCGACGACGCCGGCATCCTGGTCCACATGGCGCAGCAGATCGGCAACTCTCCGGCCGGGGAGATCAGTCAGCCGATCGCCGGCGGCGACGCCGAGGGCGAAACCTTCGATATCCTGCACCTCAAGGATGGCCGTGTCTTCGAGCGCGCCTCGTATTCGGCACGGGAGGGGGAAAGAGTCATCGGCCGGGTGTTTTCCTATCGGGACGTTACCGATCGCCATCGCACGCAACAGGAACTGATCCTTGCGCACGACGAGGCCAAGCGCGCGAATCAGGCCAAGAGCCAGTTTCTCGCCACCATGTCGCACGAAATCCGGACCCCCATGAACGGCGTCATCGGCATGACGCAACTGCTGCTCGGCACCCCATTGAACGACGAGCAGCGCGAGTACGCTCTACTCGTCAAGAGCAGCGGAGAATCGCTCCTCACCATCATCAATGACATCCTCGACTTTTCCAAAGCCGAAGCCGGCAAGCTCAATCTCGAAAATATCGACTTCGACTTGATCAATACCCTGGAAAACACCGTCGACATACTGGCGATTCGTGCCCATGTCAGGGACCTGGAACTGATCCTCGAAGTTGCGCCGGGTCTGCCGCGATGGTTGCGCGGCGATCCCGGCCGACTGCGCCAGATCCTGATCAACCTGGTCGGCAACGCCATCAAGTTTACCTCGGAGGGCGAAGTGACCGTTAAAGTCGACGCCCTATCCGTCTCCGACCGCCATGTCACGTTGCGCTTCGAAATTATCGATAGCGGCATCGGCATCCCCGCCGACAAGCTGAATATCTTGTTTTCCCCCTTTACCCAGGGCGACGCCTCGGTAACGCGCAAGTTCGGCGGCACGGGCCTGGGCTTGTCCATCTGCAAGCAGCTTGCCGAACTCATGGGGGGCAGCATTGGCGTCAGCAGCGAAACGGGGAAGGGTTCCACCTTCTGGTTTACCCTCCCCTTCGAACAACAAATCCCCGCCAAGCTGGATGCGACGCCGCTGCCCGAGGTCGATTTGTCGGGCTGCCGGATTCTGGTCGTCGATGACAATGCCACCAACCGGCGTCTGCTTTCGGCATGGCTGAGATTATGGAGTTGCGTGCCGCAGGAGGCCGCAGAGGGCCGTCTCGCACTGGATCGATTGCGCCAGGCCGCAGCGGAGGGCAAGCCGTTCGAGATTGTCATCATCGACATGTACATGCCGGAAATGGATGGCGAGACCCTGTGCGGACTCATCCGAGCCGATACGCAACTGGCGGCAACGCATCGTGTCATGCTGACTTCCGCCTCCTTGCGCGGAGACGGGGAACGCTTCCGCGAAGCCGGTTTCGATGCCTATCTGACCAAGCCGATCAAGGAGGAACACTTTCGCCGTTGCCTGGCGGCATTACGCGGCGCTAAAACAGCGAACACGCCACTGCCGATGCTGACCCGCCATACGCTGGAGGAATCGATCCGGCACGAAATTCGCATTCTGCTGGTCGAGGATAACCTGACCAACCAGAAAGTAGCGTGCGCCATGTTGCGCAAGCAAGGCTACCATGTCGACGTCACGGAAAACGGCCAGGAAGCCCTCGCTGCCTTGCAGAAGTCCGTCTACCATCTGGTGTTGATGGACTGCGAGATGCCGACGATGGACGGTTTTGAGGCAACCCGCCGGTTGCGTGCCGGCAACCCGCCGGTTCTCGATCCGCACATCCCCATTATCGCCATGACGGCCAATGTCATGCAGGGAGACCGGGAGCGCTGCCTGGCGGTCGGCATGAACGACTATTTATCCAAACCGGTCAGCAAAGTCCAATTGGTATCGGCCATCGAGCGTGCACTCGGACCGGCTTCCAGCGCCCTCATCCGGGTTGCCGGAGACACCACGCAAGTGTAGAGCAGTGTAAGCAAGTACCCAGGCGTTCTCCGCCCATTCCGATTGGCAGACCCTGCACAAGCACTTTGCGCGCTGCCGATTTATGCGATTCAACTTGAAAATGACGGGTCTCCATGCTATAAAAAAGCTCGGCTAATTGAGCCGTGTGTCGTCGGCCGTTTTCACTCCCGATAGTAGTGTTTCAGTCTGGCGTACAGGAAAGGGGAAAATGCGTTTTAGACAGCTGCTGTACCAATTGCCCGCATTGATTGCTGTTGCGTTTTTATTCTCCGGGTGTACCGAGGAGCGGGCAGTTGCGCTCAAGACGGCCGCAGAATTATTCGACGCTGGCGCATCGGCAGCGATTGATGCCGTGGTCGAGCTTTCATTGCGCAGTAATCTCGGCAAGCCCGAGGCCGAGGAGACCTTGATCAAGCGCACCAAGCAGGACTTGCTGGCGACGCAACGCAACAAGCCGGATCAGATCGATGCGGTCATCTCGAACTCCTTCAAATGGATTAATGAGCGCCAGAAACTGCGTCGGGATGCCTACACGGACTATGACAAACTCAAGACCGCGTATGCGGAGTTTGCGGCGGCCTACAAGCGGCTTCCCGAGGGGAGCTTTGTCGGCGCTCAGGATGTCGGATGTTCGGCTGCGCTGGGCGCGCGCCTGGTGAATTACATGGCGGATGCGGGGAAAAGGCTTGCGAGCACTCCCGTCCCTTTGATATATGAAATTGCCCAAAGCGAAATCGCTCTTGGCAAGAATACCGTGAGTGCCGTCAAATCCGGCAACGAGCAGGCGCTGGACGAGGCGATTCGCGCGCATGTGGCGCTGCTTAAAGACCAGGAGCGCAGCAACAACGAAGCTGTGGCCAAACTGGCCGATGCCGCCGAATCGGGCGCACAGGTTCTTGATCTGATCGAAAAATACAACGACCTGAGCATCGCCGATTTGCTCAAGGGCTTGCGCCACGTCCTGCAGGTGCGCGAAAGCAGCCTGGGCTTGTCGTCCAAGGCACAGTTGGAGCGTCTGGACAAAGTCGTCGCCAAGCTGAATAGCAAGCCGGCCTTGGCGAAAGCGCTACGCACCCCGCTCGGCGAGCCGCCGGCGGATTGCAGGTAATTCCTGACGAATGGAGACGGCATGATGGATACTGATCAGCAACTGGTGGTGGAAGCGGATTTTGCCTTGGTGGCGGCAACCAAAAAATATTTGCAGGCAGAACCCTGGGAGCGTCCAGCGATTCAGCCTGCGCTGGACCAGGCCCGCGCCAACTGGGCGGGCGCGCGCTACCGGCTGTTGTTCCCGGATGTGGTAACGGTTCAACAGGATGTTGACGAAGCGCGGCGCTTGCGGCAAAAAATCGAACAGGCTGCGGATACCCAGGCAATGATCCAGTCGCTCATCGATCTTGCCGGACTGCTGTTGAAGTTCGCGCATTAGCCACGCATGAGCCATTCGGCATTGCGCTTTTTCCAGTAGTCTCCATTAGGCGCAGGGGATTCATATGCCACAACGCGACATCAATCCGGCAACGCTGGACCTGGTCAAGGCTTTCGAAGGGATTCCCGACGGAGACCCGACGACGGTGAACATCGATCCTTATCTCGATCCGGTTAACGTCTGGACCATCGGATGGGGCCACGCGATACGTTATCGCGGACGCTTTCTGCGGGGAGAGGCAGACCGCGCCTTGGCAAAATCACTATACCCATCCGGGATTACCCGCGAGCAGGCCGCGGCGATTCTGCAGGGTGACCTGATCAACGCCGGCCGCGATGTCCTGGCGGTCGTCGGTGTCGATCTGACAGACAACCAATATGGCGCCCTGGTGAGTTTTACCTTCAACCTGGGAGTGGGCAATCTGCAATCCTCGACCTTGCTGAAGAAACTCAATATCCGCGACTACGCCGGGGCGGCGAACGAGTTTCCGCGCTGGGTCAAGGCCAGCGGCCAAGTCCTGCCGGGGCTGATCAAGCGGCGAGCCGCCGAGCGGGACTTGTTTCTCACTTGAAAGGGAATCCCATGCAACGGATGCTGACCATTATGTGTTGCGTGCTGGGCACGCTATTGCCGGCTGGCCCGCTAGTCGCCGCCGACGCGCCGTCTTGCAAGCCGGCCGAGGGCGCGGGAAAGCTGGCACTCGATCGACTGGCCTATTTCAAGTTAGGCAACCTGACCTGCGCGTCGGGCGTCAAGCCCAGGGAACTCTGGCTGGATGGAATGGATAGCGGCGTGCGCAGCATAGGCTGCATCGAGGCCGAGAAGATGCTGGTCTTCGACGTGTCGCGCGGGCGAGACGCGAATCTGCCGGCGGCGGCGCAGGCCTGGCGCGTCCTGTTGCGCAACCCCTTCGAGCGCACCGACAAGAATTACGAGCGTTGCGTCAGCGTGGAGATCAAGGAAGCCGGCGGCGGGGCGGTTGTTGCCAACACCAGCGAAATGCTGCGGATACTTGATCCAGCACGTTTATGGATAGGCATGGGCTTGATCCTGCTGGTCATCGGAAGCCTGATCGGCATGGCCAAAAAGTCGGATTTGCTGCGCGACAGCGGCGTGTTCAGCGCCGCCTGCCGCAGACCCTACAGTCTGGCCAGGGTACAGATGGCCTGGTGGTTTGCCATCGTATTCACGAGTTACGTCCTGTTGTGGCTGTTGCTGCACGAGTTGCCGGTCATCCCGACCACGGTGCTGTGGCTGATCGGCATCTCTGCGGGCACCAGCCTGGCGGCGGCCTCGGTCGATCGCGACAAGCAGGAGCCGGTGCAGCCAACAGCGGGTTTCTGGCGCGACATTTCCACCGACGCCCATGGAGTAACGCTGTATCGCTTCCAGAACATTGCCTGGACAGGACTGTTCGGTCTGGTATTCATCAGCCAGGTGGTTGTCTCGCTGACCATGCCCGACTTCGACAATTCCGTCCTGGCGCTGATGGGAATCAGTGCGGCTTCCTATCTTGGCTTCAAGCTGCCGGAGAAGCAAATCGATGCGACCGCTGCCGCCGCAACGATGCCGGACAAGTCAGGCGACATCGATCCAAAATCCGGCTATCAGCCTTTGCCGGAGAAGTGATAGAGGAGCCGCTGTAGAAGAGGGGGATCGCGCCCTAGCATTGGGGGTCCCGTAGCGCGCTCTTCACTGCCGGGATTGCGCTCATCGCCAGCAATGCCACGCCGGCGACGGCGAGCCACAGTCCTTGCTGCCAGCCGAAGCTGAGGGCGAGGCCGCCGCCGACCATCAGCAGCGCGCGCAGACCCGCCAGTCGGCCGAGTCGAGTGCGCAACCGGGCGTGCCATTCCTGCTGCGGACCGGGCCGCAGCCACACCGGCAGGAGTTGCGTCGCCGCGCCGCTGACCAGCGGCAGCAGGAAGGCGATGACAAAGCCGGCGATCGCATCGCGGCCGGCGAGAAAGCCCAGGGTGTGGCCGACGCCGGCGAACATCAGGCCGACCAGCCCGAGGCCGGCCAACGCCAGCGAAGCCGCGGCGCCATGCCGCCGGCCGATTTGCTCGCTGAAGGCGGCGACCCAGCGCGTGCCCATGCGCAGCGGCGCCAGCAGGTACAGCGCCGCGCCGAGCAAGACGACCGGCTTGGACCATCCCATCGGATAATCAGGCACAGCCATCGCCGCACCGAGCGCGATCAGCAGCGCGCCGCCGGAAGCGCAGCCGAGATCGCTGGAGAGACGCCCGGCCGCTGTCGGATCAATGCGGCCGGCGGCGGTGGGCAGCAGCACTTGCATCGTGCCGATAGCGGTAAGGCCGACGAAGCCGAGCAGGTTGGCATGCAGGTGAAACAGCCGCAACGCCGCCCGCTGCGCCGGCCAGAGTTCCATCAAAAGCACCGCCAGCAGGGCGATGGCGAGGAAGACTGTGGCGGCGAGATACCAGGCGAGTCCCGGATGGGGCGAGCCGAGCGCGCGTTTTGCGCGCCACGCCATCCAACTCCCCATGGCGATGGCGGCGGCCAGAGCCAAGCCGGCGGCGACATGGCTGGCGGCCGTGAATGCGCCGCCGCCGCTCAACCCGGCAATCAGGCTGGCGCCGCCGAGCCAGGCCAGCAGTGGGAGAACCAGTACCAGACGGGGAGGGTTGCGGCTGTGGCTGAGCACCGGCACGAAGTAGGCGATCGCCGCCAGGATCAGCGGCAGGATGCCGAGCGCGAAGGCGACATGGGTTACCGCAGAAGTCGGGCCGGCCTGCAACAACCACAGTGCCACCGCCAGCGCCTGCATGGCGATGGCATTGATGGCGAGCAGCGGCAACGTCGTCAATGGCGCCTCACTGTTTCTTGACGAAGTCGATCACGATCTGGCCGGGCTCGCGGGTGCGGTAGGCGATTTCCACTTGTGCCCCAGAGGGTACGGCTTCGCCGTAACGCTGGCCGAGTTGGTCGAGCAGCGGCAGCGGATCGTGGTCGTTGACGAAACGCATGGTTTCGCCGGCGCGCAACGCATCGAGCGCGCCGAAGATGGCGGCATGGCGGAAGCGCTTGGCGATGCCGCGGGCGTCGAAGGGATAGATGGCGTCGGGCGACAGATGGAGGTGGGGCTGGTTCATGCTGATATCTCCGGGTGGGGGAAGCCCATTATGGTTTTCCGAGCAGCCCTAAAACTTGATGCAAATCATTTTTAAATCATAAACTTAAAACCATACTGGAAAAGTAGGTTTTAGCATCGACTGGCGGCCCCGACGATATGCAGTTCATGCCTTGCGCCGGCCGCGCTTGGCAATTGGCGGGGTCGGGGTGTTGGCGAAGAATTTTTCCAGATAGCGCCCGGTATGGCTTTCCGCCGCGCCGGCGACCTGTTCCGGCGTGCCGGTGGCGACGATGCGGCCGCCGCCGTCGCCGCCGCCGGGGCCGAGGTCCACCACCCAGTCGGCCGTCTTGATGACATCCAGGTTATGCTCGATGACCACGATGCTGTTGCCGTGGTCGCGCAGGCGGTGCAGCACGGTCAGCAGCATCTCGATGTCGGCGAAGTGCAGGCCGGTGGTCGGCTCGTCGAGGATGTAGAGGGTGCGGCCGGTGTCGCGCTTGGACAGTTCCAGCGCCAGTTTGACGCGCTGCGCCT
>CAYHXK010000026.1:0-14508 GCA_964360125.1 uncultured Sterolibacterium sp. | reverse complement strand
GCCGACATCCTGCTCGGCCATGATAGCGATGCCTTCGGCAAGAGTTTTATTCGGTGCGATGGTATAGAGCGTTGCGCCCTTGATTGCCAGAATTTCCCGAACTTGCATAGCGTCCCCCAATTCCTAGCATCGTTCCCGCATATGCGGGAAACCCATGGTAGAACAAAGCGCGGCACACGAAAAGAGGCTGCTTCAAAGGGATAACAGCCTCCCCGCGATACTCTAATCCTTAGCGTTCAAGCTTGTCGAGCTTAACTTTTACCTTGGCCCAGTCGTCGGCATCGGCCGGAGGATCCTTGCGCTCGATGATGGGTTTCCAGAGTTTCGCCAATTCGGCATTCAGGGCTGTGAAATGGTGCTGATCGGCGGGCACGTCGTCCTCGGCGAAAATCGCCTCGACCGGGCACTCGGCCACGCACAAGGTGCAATCGATGCACTCGTCGGGGTCGATCACGAGGAAGTTGGGGCCTTCGCGAAAACAATCGACCGGGCAAACATCGACACAATCCGTATATTTACATTTAATGCAGGATTCGGTCACAACATAGGTCATAACTTACCACCTTCAGACATAAGCGGAAATAATCCGTCAAGTATAGAGGAAGACTTCCCCCTTGTACCGTCCGCGGCAAACACAAAATCCGAAAATATTGTAAAATGCCCTCAGGCATGGGCATGCCAAAGTGGCTTGCCCCCCGGCTGCGTATATTTTTGTTAGCATATGTCCGCTGGGTGTTCTGTTTCTTCCCCCCACATTCCGCTACCCACACCCCTTATCCTTACCCCCGAAGCCCCGACTGGGGCAATACCCAATTCACGAGGAAACCATGAGCGAGCATATTCATCACGTCACCGATGCCAATTTCAAGAATGAAGTACTTGAATCCGGCCTGCCAGTACTGGTTGATTACTGGGCCGAATGGTGCGGTCCCTGCAAGATGATCGCGCCGATCCTGGAAGAGATCGCCAAGGACTACTCCGGCAAGCTCAAGGTAGTCAAGCTCAACATCGACGACCACCAGAAAACGCCAGGCGAGTTCGGCATCAGAGGCATTCCAACGCTGATGCTGTTCAAGGGTGGGAACATCGAAGCCACCAAGGTGGGCGCCCTGTCGAAGTCTCAACTAACCGCTTTTATTGACAGCAACCTCTGATCCCGATACAGTCCGGCCCAACATGACGGCGGCCGCCTAACAAAACATACACATTCGTGCGCCGACCGGGCCAAGTCAGCCCAACCTGTTTCACCGACTTTCCTGAAATCCCTCTGATCCCTCTGGAATTCCCTGGTTCATCCATCCTCCCCGCTTCACGCCTAGCAGGTCTACCTTATGCATCTATCGGAGCTTAAAGTTCTCCACGTCAGTCAGTTGCTCGAAATGGCCATTGCCAACGAGATCGACGGCGCCAACCGCCTGCGCAAGCAGGAACTGATTTTCGCTCTACTCAAGAATCGCGCCAAGAAGGGTGAAAACATCTTCGGCGACGGCGCCCTCGAAGTACTCCCCGACGGCTTCGGCTTTCTGCGCACGCCGGATACTTCCTATCTGGCCAGCACCGACGACATCTACGTCTCGCCGTCGCAGATCCGCCGCTTCAACCTGCACACCGGCGACACCGTCGAAGGTGAAATCCGCACGCCGAAAGACGGCGAACGCTACTTTGCCCTGGTCAAGGTTGACAAGGTCAATGGCGAATCGCCGGAGGCCTCCAAGCACAAGATCCTGTTCGAGAACCTGACGCCGCTGCACCCCAACAAGCATATGCTGCTGGAGCGCGACATGCGCGGCGAGGAGAACACCACGAGCCGCGTAATCGACATCATCGCGCCGATCGGCAAGGGCCAGCGCGGCTTGCTGGTGGCCAGTCCGAAGAGCGGCAAGACGGTGATGATGCAGCACATCGCCCACGCCATCGCGGTCAACCACCCAGACGTGGTGCTGATCGTGCTGCTGATCGACGAACGACCCGAGGAAGTCACCGAGATGCAGCGCTCGGTCAAGGGCGAAGTGGTCGCCTCGACCTTCGACGAACCGGCAACGCGCCACGTCCAGGTCGCCGAGATGGTGATCGAAAAAGCCAAGCGCCTGGTGGAGCACAAGAAGGATGTGGTGATCCTGCTCGATTCCATCACCCGCCTGGCACGCGCCTACAATACCGTGGTGCCGGCTTCCGGCAAGGTGCTCACCGGCGGCGTCGATGCCAACGCCCTGCAGCGGCCGAAACGTTTCTTTGGCGCCGCCCGCAATGTCGAGGAAGGCGGCTCGCTGACCATCATCGCCACCGCGCTGATCGACACCGGCTCGCGCATGGACGATGTCATCTACGAAGAGTTCAAGGGTACCGGCAACATGGAGATCCACCTGGATCGGCGCATGGCCGAAAAGCGCGTCTATCCCGCGATCAACGTCAACCGCTCCGGCACGCGCCGCGAAGAACTGCTGCTGAAACCCGATGTGCTGCAAAAAATGTGGGTGCTGCGAAAACTGCTCTACAACATGGACGACATGGAAGCGATGGAATTCCTGCTCGACAAGATCAAGGCCACCAAGAACAACGCGGAATTTTTCGACGCGATGCGCCGGGGATGATGCAACAAGGGTTTGCAAACCTCGGGGAATTCAAGGATAATATCGCGTTTTACCGGCCGCCATTTCATCGCTGTATGCCGGACTGCCCGAAAATAAGGATCAGATCATGAAACAAGCCATACACCCGAACTACGTCGAAATCGACGTTACCTGCAGCTGCGGCAATAACTTCAAGACCTGTTCGACCAGCGGCAAGCCACTGCACATCGAAGTCTGCGCCGAATGCCACCCGTTCTACACCGGCAAGCAGAAGATTGTCGATACAGCCGGACGAGTCGAGCGTTTCCGCCAGAAATATGGCACCGTTCAGCGCTCGGCTTGATCCCTGACGCGGATATTCAAAGGCAGCTTCGGCTGCCTTTTTTCATTGTCCAATCCGCCCCGGCAAACCAATCCATCCATGGCCGCCCTACCCCGCTTCCCTGTCACACTGCCGTTACGCGGTCTGGCGCTGGTCGCGCTCTGCGCGCTGTACCTGCTGACGGGCCTCACCGGCCATGACCCATGGAAGAACGACGATGCCATGCACTTCGGCGTTGTCTATGGCTTCCTCAATGGCGGTGACTGGTGGCTGCCGCAACTCGTCGGCGTACCTTTCATGGATGTGCCGCCCCTTTACTACTGGGTAGCCGCCGCATGTGGCCGGCTGTTCGGCTGGCTACTGCCCTTGCACGACGCGGTACGCCTGGCCACGGGACTGTTCGGCGCACTGTTCCTGGGGTTCTTGATTTATGCCAGCCGCACCCTGCTCCCGCCGATGACGTACCCTCTGGGGCACAAGTACCCTCTGGGGTCCAAATACTCAGAGTACGCCGACAGCCAAGATTTCTCGATGCCGCAGCCGCATCAACAAGATTATGCCAAAAGTGGTACCAAAAGCGGAGCGGGAAAACGCGCGAATGTAGATGCAACGGCGTTGATCGCCATCGGCAGCCTGGGTTTGCTGGTGCCTATCCACGATACACAGCCACTGATCGCCTTGCTCGCCGCCAGCGCCGCCGCTTACGCCGGATTTGCCCTGATCCCGCAACGCCCGCTGGCCGGAGGTGTGATGGCCGGCTTGGGGATAGGCCTGGGTTTTCTCGCCGGAGGTGTGACGGCACTCACCACCTTGTCGCCCGTCCTGTTGCTGCTGCCTCTCAGTCGACATTGGCGCAGCGCCGCCAGCTTGCGCGGCCTCGCCGTCGCCGTCGCCGTCGCGGCGCCGCTTTGCGCCAGTTGGCCGCTGCTGCTGGCTTGGCAGGCGCCCGAAATGCTGAGTGCCTGGTGGTCGCATGCCGCCAACGGGGTCCAATATCAGAGCGGTTGGCTGCATGCGCTGCCAGATTTCGCCGAACTCCTGGCCTGGTTTGCCTGGCCGGCGTTACCGCTGGCAGTGTGGACTTTGTGGCTCTACCGCCATCAACTCGACCAACCCTTCATACAACTGCCACTGCTTGGCACAGTGACCGCATTGCTGACGCTGCTGCTGATCTATGAGCCGCGGCCGAATCAGGCGCTACCCTTGCTGGTACCCCTGATTCTCCTGGCCGCCGGCGGAGCCAGCCGTTTGCTGCGCGGCGCCGCCAATGCGTTCGACTGGTTCGGCATGATGACTTTTACCATCGTCGCCGGTCTGATCTGGCTCGGTGGCATCGCCCTGAATCTAGGAATTCCCTCCCAGGTCGCGCATAACTTTGCCAAGCTCGCGCCCGGCTTCGTGGCCGGTTTCTCGCCGCCAGCCTATATCTTTGCCGCCCTGCTGAGCCTGGCCTGGCTCTGGTTGATTTTCGCCAGTCCTCGCTCGCCCTGGCGCGCCGCCACCCACTGGGCTGCCGGCACCATACTGATGTGGGTACTGCTGATGGCGCTCTGGCTGCCATGGATCGACTACGGCAAGAGTTACCGAGGCGTTTCCGCCTCGCTTAAGCAGGTGCTGCAAACCCTGCCCCAGTCCCGTCGCCAACCGGATGGTGTCCCGCTGGGACAGGCCAAGAACTCGGCTGCTCAAGGCCACTGCATCGCCGGAAGGGACATCGGCAATGCACAGCGCGTTTCGCTGCAATATTTCGCGGGTATCCTCACCTTGCCTGAGAACATTCCGGCTGCGCGAGCCTGTTCCTTGCTGCTGGAACAAGGCTCGGCGCGGGAAAAACCGCACCACGGCTGGCGCAAAATCTGGGAAGGCCACCGACCGGGCGACCGCAGCGAACGTCTGCGCCTTTACCAGCGCGAAGAACAGTAATTCACGGTCACTTGCGGGAAAAACTCATGAACCTCATCAGTCTTGCGCTGACGACAAATCATTGCTAGCCAAATGACGAAACATCCCCCTCAGCGTTTACCGACCATTCCTCCGGCTAATTACACGGAAGAACAGCGCCAGGCCGCCGAGGAATTTCTTGCCGCGCGTAATGTCCCGGTGTTTGGTCCATTTGAACCACTCCTGCATAGCCCTCAAGTCATGCGCCTGGCACGTGCGACGGGTGACTATTTGCGCTACAAGTCTGCAATTGGAAACATGCTGAGCGAACTCGCCATATTGATCACGGCGCGCGAATGGAGCCAGGACTATGAATGGCATGTCCACTACCCTATCGCCCTGAAAGTCGGGATCAAGCGGGAAGTGGCCGACGCCATTGCCGGGGGAAGACGGCCCAGGGGAATGAGCGACGATGAGGAAATCGTCTATGACTTCTCGATGGAACTGCACAAGAACAAAGCGGTATCCGACGCGACCTACGAGCGTACGTTCAAACGCTTCGGCCACCAGGGAGTGGTCGATTTAACGGGGATAAATGCCTATTACTCGCTACTCGCGATGCACATGAACGTGGCCAGGTATCAGCTTCCTGACGACTGCAAAAAACTGCCGCGATTGCCAGAGTAAGTTTATTTACCCGGCAATGATCGCGACAGCCTGCAGAATCGAGCATCATGTGACGGATTGTGCGGACCAGAAGTGATGCTGCTCAACGGTAAAACCGTCAAACCAGGCCGCAATCCCGCAGGCATACCGGCGCTAAAGTTTGATGAAGTTGTCGCGATAGAATTTCATTTCCTCGATCGACTCGTAGATGTCTGCCAGCGCCGTATGCTTGCCGCTCTTGACAATGCCCTTGGCCAATTCCGGCTTCCAGCGCTTGCACAGTTCCTTGAGCGTACTGACATCCAGATTGCGATAGTGGAAATACTCTTCCAGTTTCGGCATGTAACGCGCCATGAAACGGCGATCCTGGCAGATCGAGTTTCCGCACATCGGCGAGACGCGTTCCGGCACATGCAATTTTATGAATGCCAGGCAATGCGCCTCGACCTCGGCCACACTCAGTGTCGAAGCCTTCACCTTGTCGATCAGGCCTGAACGTCCGTGAGTATTTTTGTTCCAATCGTCCATGCCATCGAGCACGGCATCGGGCTGATGGATCACCCATGCCGGGCTTTCGGCGACCGTGTTGAGCCCAGAATCGGTGATCACCATGGCGATTTCGATAATACGGTCCGTATCGGGATTGAGACCGGTCATTTCCATGTCGAGCCAGACCAGGGCATTCTGATTTTGCGCCATAAATGTGCACC
This sequence comes from uncultured Sterolibacterium sp., assembly GCA_964360125.1. GTDB lineage: Bacteria > Pseudomonadota > Gammaproteobacteria > Burkholderiales > Rhodocyclaceae > JACRAR01. The sequence continues at coordinate 8,359 of CAYHXK010000026.1, read as the reverse complement.
ACAACTTTTACGCCAAGTTCGCGTATTCTGTCATATTTCACTACCCTGACACTGCATGACACCCCAACTCTTTTCCCTGATCTTTCTCCTCGCCCTGGCCGCCAGCCTGGCCCTGCGCGTCTGGCTGGCATGGCGCCATCTCGCTCATGTCGCAGCGCATCGCGCTTCGGTTCCGGCGGAGTTTGCCGCACACATCGAACTAGGGCAGCATCAGAAGGCGGCCGATTACACCAGTGCCAAGATACGCCTCGGCTTGGCGGAGCTCGTCGCCAGCGGCATCTTGCTGATTGCCTTCACTTTCGGCGGCGTGCTGCAAAGCGCGGCTGATTTCTGCGCACGCACTTGTGCCCCAGAGGGTATTGACCCGGAGTCAGGCTACTTGACGGGACTGGCATTATTCGCCTGCGTGGCGCTGCTCGGTTTCATTGTGGATTTTCCTTTCAGTCTTTATCGTACCTTTGTTCTGGAAGCGCGCTTCGGCTTCAACCAGATGAGTTGGCGCCTGTATTGCGTCGACATCGTCAAGCAGGGCCTGCTCACCGTAGCGATCGGCGCGCCGCTGTTGCTGGCGGTACTCTGGCTGATGAGGATGATGGGCGCATACTGGTGGCTGTATGTCTGGCTGTTCTGGCTGACATTCAATCTCCTGGTGCTGCTGCTCTACCCACCCTTGATCGCACCGTTATTCAACAAGTTCGTACCCCTCGACAATGCCGAGCTGAAAGCGCGGATCGAAGCGCTGCTGGCGCGTTGCGGCTTCCGTTCCAGCGGCGTGTTCGTGATGGACGGCTCCAAGCGCTCTGCGCACGGCAACGCCTACTTCACGGGTTTTGGCGCGGCCAAACGGATCGTGTTCTTCGACACCCTGCTGGCCCGTTTGACGCCGCCGGAGATCGAGGCAGTGCTTGCTCACGAACTTGGCCATTTCAAGCATCGCCATGTCTGGCAGCGCATTTTCCTGCTGGCCCTGCTGAGCCTGATATTTCTCTGGCTGCTCGGCTTGTTGATCGGGCAGCCATGGTTCTATGCCGGTCTCGGCGTATCCATGCCGCTCCATACCTCCCAAAGCACCGCCATGGCGCTGATTCTTTTCTCGCTGGCGCTGCCGGTATTTACTTTCCCGCTGACACCCCTGATGTCGCATGTTTCACGCAAGCACGAATACCAAGCGGATGCCTATGCCGCCGGACAAACGCAAGCGACGGATCTGGTCAATGCCCTGGTTAAACTCTACCGCGACAATGCGGCAACCCTAACACCTGATCCGCTACATTCGCTATTCTATGACTCCCATCCGCCCGCCAGTCTGCGCATCGCGCACTTGCTGAAACATTGAGGAATTACCCATGCGCATTCTCTGCATCGCCCTGCTCTCCACTCTCTTGTCGCTCAACGCTGCCGCCGCCGGCTCCCCAAAACTCGGCAAACCGCTGCACGACAAGCAATGCATCTCCTGCCATGCCCAGAAATTCGGCGGCAACGCTGCGAAAATGTACACCCGCGCCGATCGCAAAATCGGCACCCTGTCTGCGCTGCAGCAGCGTGTCGCCATGTGCAGCGCACAAACCAACGCCGGCTGGTTCCCGGAAGACGAGGAAAACGTCGCGGCCTGGCTCAACCAGCAATATTACAAATTCAAGTAAGGAGAAACCGTATGGCCGATTTCTGCGATCTCGCCAAAGGAAAATGCAAACCCTGCGAGGGCGGGGTGCCGCCGCTCGCGGATGCCGAAGCCGCCGCAATCCTGCAAACCCTGAAGGGCTGGACACGTTCAGGCAATACCATTGCCAAGACCTACCAATTTAAGGATTACAGCGAGACCATGCTGTTCGTTAACGCCACCGTCTGGATATCGCAACGTGAAGGACACCACCCCGATCTGGCGGTCGGCTACAACCAATGCGTGGTCAGCTACACCACCCACGCCATCGGCGGTTTAAGCGAGAACGATTTCATCTGCGCAGCCAAGATCGACGCGCTGTTTGGCCTTTGACATCAAACGCCCCGCTCGAAGGCGTGATTGTCGCCGCCTTCGGCCGGCACTATGAGGTCGAGTTGCCCGACCTCGGCCGCATCACCGGATTCCCGCGCGGCAAGAAAAGTTCCTTTGCCTGCGGCGACCGCGTGGCGCTGGAGCGTTCCTCCGCCGACCAGGCGCTGATCGTCCGCCACCTGCCGCGCGCCTCGCTGCTCTACCGCTCCGACGCGTACCGCCAGAAACTGATCGTCGCCAACGCCACGCAACTGGTGCTGGTCGTCGCCACCGAGCCTTCCTTCAGCGACGAATTGCTGGCGCGCGCGCTGGTCGCCGCCGAGACCGAAGGAATCCGCAGCCTCATCGTGCTGAACAAAATCGACCTGGTCGAACATCTGCCCTCCGCGCGCCAACGGCTGGCCATGTTGGCGGAACTGGGCTATCCGGTGATAGAAGTCTCGGCGCTGCAGGGTGCGGCGCCGCTGACCCGCTATCTGGCCGGCGAATTGTCGGTGCTGGTCGGCCAGTCCGGCATGGGAAAATCGACGCTCATCAATGCCTTGATCCCGGGTGCGGCGGCAGCGACGCGGGAAATTTCCGATGCCCTCGACTCCGGCAAGCACACCACCACCCATGCCCGACTCTACCGCATCGACCATGGCGCCGCCCTGATCGACAGCCCGGGCCTGCAGGAATTCGGCCTGGCGCACCTGACGCGTGGCGCCATCGAACAGGGCTTCCTCGAGTTCCGTCCGCATCTTGCCAACTGTCGTTTTCGCGACTGCCACCACCGCACCGAACCCGGCTGCGCCATCAAGGCTGCCGTGGCGGCAGGGCAGATCGACGAACGGCGCTACCAGCTATTCCTGCGCCTCGGCGGTGCGGGACATTGATAGTATGGCGGAGAGGGCGGAATTCGAACCCGCATGACGCCGCATGACTAGGGGTCTCCAAAGGTGCCTGCCTAAAAGCTGCCTAAACCGAACTGTTTTTGCTCTGACCAGGACACATCCGACAGCCCTTCCCCCGCAGGTCGGAAAAATAATTCCTTCAAGTGAAGCTGATGCCGTAGGCCGTTCGGTGGGCCTTACCGGCCACGCTCGTAATGCGCCTGAAGTAAACGTGGAGTGGTTTGACGCGCTGTTTGGGACTAGAATAGCCAGCGTCAAGGTTCGGGAGACTTCCATGAATACCCCTGCTGTGAAAACTGCCAAACTACTCAAGAAGCGCGCGCCGGCGCAGCATATGTTCGAACTGTCGGCGGGAATGACAGTGGTGGAACGCCGCGGCGGCACGCCGGAAGAAATTCGCGCCGCGTGTGGCAGCATGATTGCTCGCATGCGTGCCGACAAGCGTAAAGGCGACGCTGTTCAGTTCCTCACCGAGTTCCGCAACAATCCGCGTGGATGAGCGATTTCGTTCTCGACTCAGGCGTCATTGTTGCCGCCTATCTTCCCGCCACACCCGATCAGCGCCGCTACGCTACAAATGTTATCCAGCTCATCCTAGACGGTGCCATTCCAGCCGTTCCAGAGTTGTTCACCGTGGAAATGCCTGCGGTTCTGATTAAGGCCAAACGGGCGCGAAAGATCAGCGCGGCCACCTTGTCCAAAGCTATCGCCGAGCTCGACCGCTTGCCCTACGAGGTGCATCACATGGCCTTCACCACGGCAATGCTGGTGGATTGCGCTCAGCGCTACATGCTCAGCGGCTATGATGCCTCTTACTTCGATCTGGCCAGACGGCTGCAAATCCCTTTGGCATCCCTGGATCAGGGACACCGTTCGGCCTGCAAGGCCCATGGCGTTACGCTCATGACGTTCTAGGCGTGTTTCCACGCCCCTGTTCACAAGGCTTCACGGCTGATGAAAAACACCAAGAACACCCCTGAGAAACAGCCCGAACGAGGGCCGTCCCGGATCGTGTTTACCGCTGCTGATGCGGCGATCTGACCGAGCAACGCGCCCGCGCGCGCGGGCTTGGCATGAAGTGACATACCCTCCGACTGCGGCGGGCATCCCATGGGGTACTGGCGGGACACTCAGGGCAAAGTAAGGCAAATCTAAGGCACGGGGTAGGGTTTCCCGTTTATCCCGCCAACTAAAAAATGAACATGGGCAGAAAAAATAAAACGCCCCCGAAGGCGCGTGTTTGCTGGCTACTTGGCGGAGAGGGCGGGATTCGAACCCGCGTTAGGTATGAACCTAAACACGCTTTCCAGGCGTGCGACTTAAACCACTCATCCACCTCTCCGCGTGAGCCGCGCATTCTAGCAGAAAGGCGACGGCTATTGTGCCCGGACTCGGGGTCGCGCTATAATTCGCGGCTCGATTGCGGGCGATTAACTCAGCGGTAGAGTGCCACCTTCACACGGTGGAAGTCAGTGGTTCGAACCCACTATCGCCCACCAGATTTCACTTCATGGGGCCGGTTCCTGCGGATGCTGCACCGGCCCTTGTCAATTCTTCCGATTTCTATTCAGCTGGCATACGGTTCGCTCAGCCAGATACACTTGCCCTTGCTCTCCTTGGCAATTTCGGCCAGGACGCGCGCGTGCTCGGCCAGTTCCCCGGCACTGGCGCGAATTACCGCGAGCGACACCCGTTCGCCGGAGGGCAGCAACTGCGCTGCGGCGGTCGGCGCCAGGTCAAGATCCATGATGAGATTTTCCTGGCCGCGGGTCATGGCCAGATACACTTCGGCCAGCAGTTCGGCGTCGAGCAAAGCGCCATGCAACTGCCTGCCGGAATTGTCGATGGCATATTCCGTACACAGCGCATCCAGCGAGTTCTTGCGCCCGGGGCGCAATTCGCGCGCCAGCCGCAGGCTATCGGTCACGCCGCCGCAGACCTGGCTCAGCGATTCCCGGCCCAGCAGCTCCAGTTCGTTGTTGAGAAAACCGAGGTCGAAGGCGGCGTTGTGGATGACCAGTTCGGCGCCGCGGACGAAATCCTGAAATTCCGCGGCAATCTCCGCAAATTTCGGCTTGTCCTGCAGGAACTCGTTGGTCAGGCAATGCACCGCCTGGGCGCCGGCTTCGATCGGGCGCTCCGGATTGATGTAGTGGTGAAAACGGCGCTTGGTCAGCTTGCGGCCGACCAGTTCGACGCAGCCGATTTCGATGACGCGATGACCCAGCCTGAACTCCAGCCCGGTGGTTTCGGTGTCAAGCACGATCTGGCGCATCTCAGGCGCCACCCAGATTGTCGATACCGCGCCGCGCCAAGGCATCGGCGCGTTCGTTCTCGACATGGCCGGCATGCCCCCGCACCCACAGCCATTCGACGCGATGGCGCGCCGCCTGCTCGTCCAGGACGCGCCAGAGGTCGACATTCTTCACCGGTTGCTTGCCGGCAGTCAGCCAACCGCGCCGCTTCCAGGCGTGTATCCATTCGCTGATGCCCTTCTGCACATATTGCGAGTCAGTGTGCACGCGCGCCCGCACCGGGCGCTTCAGGGTTTTCAGGGCCTCGATCACCGCCGTCAGTTCCATGCGGTTGTTGGTGGTATCCGGCTCGCCGCCGCAAAGCTCTTTTTCGCGGCCGTGGCTGCGCAGGATCGCACCCCACCCGCCGGGACCGGGATTGCCGCTGCAAGCCCCATCGGTGAAAATGTCCACGATGTCCTCAGGATTTTCGCTTGTCATTGTTCTCTGCGTTGAGTATGTTGAGTCACGGTGGCCAGCGCTTTGGCGCGCGCCTTGCGATCCAGCCGATGCGGGGTGATCAGACGCATGCCATGCACCCGCTTGATCGCCTGGATCATGTATGCGGCGCCGGCATAAGGCCACCAGCGGTTGCCCGCCAGTTCCATGAAGCGCCAGCTTTGCAGCCACTTTTCCAGGGTGACCGGCGGGGCATAGCAACCGAAACAGCCGGCATGGGTTTCGAAGCCGAGCAACGCCAGCCAGTCCTTCAGGCGCAGCACGCTCAAATACTGGCCGCGCCAGGGAGGTTCCCCATTGGCGCGGGCGAACTTGCGCCGTACGCCCCACAGGCTGAAGGGATTGAAGCCGGTGACAATCAACTGCCCTTCCGGCACCAGGATGCGCTCCACTTCGCGCAGGATCTGGTGCGGTGCGGCATCGAACTCCAGCACATGCGGCAGGATCACCAGATCGACACTGGCATTGGCGAACGGCAAAAAATGGGGCTTGGCCCGCAGCGCGGCCAGCGAAGAAATCTGGTCGTCGCAACGAAAACGGAACGGCATGCGATTGGCGCGCAGAAAATCCTGCTGCGGCAGGCCCAATTGCACCGCGTTGAAGCCGAATATATCGGCTACCAGCAGGTCATACTTGGCCTGTTCCCATTGCAGAACATATTGCCCCTGCGAAGTGGCAAGCCAGTCGTCGAAACCTTTAATTGACATCGTATGCCGGTAGGTGAAAATACGCCGCTATGAATACTAACTCAACTGATACTGACTACCAGATCGTTCCGCTCAACGCCTTCAACGACAATTACATCTGGCTGTTGCGCCGCGGCGACCGGGCGGCGGTGATCGATCCGGGTGACGCCGCGCCCGTGCTGGCCTATCTCGACCGGCAGCAATTGAATCTCTGCGCCATTCTCGCCACCCATCACCATGCCGACCATATCGGCGGCATCGAGGAACTGCGCGCTCATTACGACGTTCCCGTGTTCGGCCCGGCCGGCGAACCGATCGACCTGCTGACCCGTCCGCTGGCCGACGGGGAACATATCGAACTGCCGGAACTCGGCGCCGAATTCGAGGTGCTCGCGGTCCCCGGCCACACCCGCGCGCACATTGCCTATTATGGCCGAAACCATGCCACCTGTGGCTCCCTGTTCTGCGGCGACACCTTGTTCGCCTGCGGTTGCGGCCGCATTTTCGAAGGCACCCCGCGGCAAATGCGCCACTCCCTGGCGCGCCTCGCCGCATTGCCCGGCACGACGCGCATCTACTGTGCCCACGAATACACCCAGGCCAACATCCGCTTCGCCCTCGCCGTCGAACCGGAGAATGTCGAATTACAGGCCCGCGCCGAGGAAGTTGCCGATTTGCGCGCCGAGAATCTTCCGACTTTGCCGACAACGATCGGCACGGAATTGGCGGTCAATCCCTTCCTGCGCTGGGATGCGCCCGCGGTCATCGCGGCCGCGAGGCGCTGCAGCGGCAAACCCCTGGCCGAGCCGGATGCAGTGTTCGCCGCGATCCGCGCGTGGAAGAACCGCTTTTGAGCACTGCCCGAGGAGTGCCTTGCCGTCGTTCGAGCCGCCCGGCCGGACCACAAACCGGACCGCGTAAAAGCAGCATCACCCCACGCCGATTTGACGAGAGGGTACTGCCTTCGCTAACATGCGCGGCATCCTCGATGCTGCCCCAGGGCCCAGACTGTTGTTAGCCACGCGCCCACCCCGACTATCCATGCTTTTCAAGCTCCGCAATCTGCTCCTGTGCGCCTGCGCAGGTTTGGCGCTGGCGGCGCATGCCGAAGAAATGCCCAAGCAGGCCTTGAATCCAGCGGACACATCCGCTGCGGGCGATCCATTATTGCGCCTGATGCCACAACTGCCGCCGGCCCGGGATGTGCCGCTGGAAATCCAGGAAGAGTTGCCGCCGCTGACGACCATCGACCTGACGACCCAGCCCGAAGACCTGTGGCAACGCGTGCGCAACGGTTTCTCCATGCCCAATCTCGACAGCCCGCTGGTGGCGAACCGCCAGGCCTGGTATCTGAACCGTCCGGAACTGCTCAAGCACACACTGGACCGCAGCCGGCGCTACCTCTACTACATCGTCGGCGAACTGGAAAAGCGCGGCATGCCCACCGAGCTGGCGTTGCTGCCGGTGGTCGAAAGCTCCTACAATCCCATGGCCTACTCGCGTGCGCGGGCTTCCGGCATCTGGCAGTTCATCCCCTCGACCGGCAAGAACTACCGTCTCCAACAGAACTGGTGGCTCGACCAGCGCCGCGACATCATCGCCTCGACCAGCGCCGCACTGGATTATCTGCAGGCCATCTACGAGATGCACGGCGACTGGCATCTGGCGCTGGCCTCCTACAACTGGGGCGAAAACGCCGTCGCCCGCGCCATCGCCAAGAACCAGGCAAAAAATCAGCCGACCGACTACGCCCACCTCGGCATGCCCGAGGAAACGCGCTACTACGTGCCGAAGCTGCAAGCGCTCAAGAACATCATCGCCCAGCCGCAACTCTTCGGCATCCGTTTGCAGGCCATCCCCAACCAAGCCTACTTCGACACCGTCGCCAAACCAGCCGACATGGACATGTCGCTTGCCGCCAGGCTGGCCGAAACCCCTCTCGATGAATTCGTTGCCCTGAACCCCTCCTACAACCGGCCGGTAATGCCCGCCAGCAAAAGCAGTCCCATGGTGCTGCCGGCCGACAAGGTGCAG
>CAYHXK010000025.1:0-14976 GCA_964360125.1 uncultured Sterolibacterium sp. | reverse complement strand
AAAATGCGCATACACCCGTGGTACTCAGCCTGACCAACTCCAAGGGCACGCCCGAGGCGAAACCAATCCGGCGCGATACTTCGCGCGAGGAACACAAAATTGTCTCGGTCATTCCGCGCGAAGACATCAAGCTCCGGCTGAATCCGACCAGTCTATGGAGTGTTTCCTGAGACCCAAGCGCCATTCGCCCTTCATTCCTGCGGCCGGGCCGAGAAGCGGGCGACGCCTGCTTCGGTAACCACGGCATCCAGCGGAATGTCATGCAAGGCCGGATGGATGCTATCTACGCGCGCCAACTCGAAGCCGACGCCTATCGCCAAGGGACGCTGCGCCCGTCGCTCGAACTCCGCCAGGGTGCGGTCGAAGTAACCGGCGCCATAGCCGAGACGATAGCCGGCCTGATCGAAGGCATTCACCGGCATCAGCAGCACATCGGGCGTCAACGTTTCGCCCGAGGCGGGATAATGGATGCCGTAACGATCGACCAGCATCTCGCTTTCCGCTCGCCAGGCGCGAAATTCCAGCGCCCTATCGGGCGCCAGCACCAGCGGCAGGCAGCCACGCACCCCTGCATTGATCAGCCGCGCGACCAGCGGCCGACAGTCGAATTCGGCACGGTAGGGCCAGCAGAATCCCAACACGCGCGGCTGGCAGCGAAGCAACAAACGCGTCAGATGAGCTTCGATGATCAGCGACAAACTTCGATGCCGCTCCGCCGGGAGCGCTTCGCGTGCGGCAATTTTTTCACGGCGCAGCTCCGCACGTCGATCCGGGCCAATAGCGTGGCTATTCACGATCTTTTCCGACTGTGGGTTGGGATAGGCATGTGCTATTCTCAAGTCGAACGACGACATTGGCTGCGACTATAAACATGAAACACTGGCTTTGGCTACTCTCTATCTTTTCCGCGCTGGGCTTGGCGGCGCCCGGCGACAATCAGGTATTGGCTGCCCACGATGCGTTCCGGCATGGCGAACGCGTAAAACTCGGCAGGCAGCTGGATGCTTTGCGCGGCCTGGGGAGCCCGCACGAACTCCAGCCCTGGGTTGAATACTGGCAATTGAGCCAGCGCCTGGAGGAAGAGGTTGATGCCGGCGTGAGCGCCTATTTGACGCGCCAGGCCGGTTCCTATCTTGCCGAAAAACTGCGCGGGGAATGGCTCAAGCTGCTCGGCAAGCAGCAGCAATGGAGCGAATTTCAGCGCGAATATGCGCTGCTGGCACAGCCCAACCAGGAACTCTTGTGCTATGCATTGCAGAGCCGGCTGGCCGTGCAACAGGATCCGGCGGCGCTCGGCGCGGCCCGTCCGCTGTGGTTCGCCACGCTGGATTTGCCTGGATCCTGCATGCCCTTGATGGAGCAGATGATCGCCGCCGAACGAATCGGCGCCGATGACATCTGGAAGCGCTTGCGGCGCCTGCTGGAAGAAAAGAAGCTGGTCCCGGCCAGGCACACCGCCGCGTACCTGCCGGCAGACCAACGCCCGGCGGCCAAGACGCTGAATGCCATCGCCGAGCGACCGCTGCGGTATCTTGAGACACTCCCCGCCAAATTCGCATCCACTCGGCTCGGCCGGGAAATGGCGCTCTATGCCGTGCAACGCCTGGCACGCAGCGATGCGGCAGGCGCCGCCGCGCGGTGGCAAAAAATTCAGGACAGCTTCTCCGACAGCGAACGCGGCTACGCCTGGGGGCAGCTCGCCTGGCAGGCGGCGCGCAGCCACTTGCCTGAAGCCTTGGCCTGGTACGGGCTGGCCGATCAGGCCAGGGATCTGCCGCTTTCCGAGGAACAGCTGGCCTGGCGGGTGCGCGCCGCCCTGCGCGCCCATGACTGGACCGAGGTCAAGCGGACCATCGAGCAGATGCCGCCGCAGATGAGCGCCCAGCCCGACTGGAACTACTGGCTGGCCCGGGCGTTGTCGGCCCACGGCCGCCACGAGGAAGCGCGCCTGCTCTACCTGAAAATCGGCGGCCAGCCGAACTTCTACAGCAACCTCGCCGATGACGAACTGAACCGGCTCGTCGCCTTGCCGCCGCGCGCCGCCGCCCCCACCAAGGAAGAACTCGCCGCCGCGCGCGACAACCCCGGGCTCATGCGCGCCCTGGAGCTGTATCGACTCGACCTGCGCAGCGAAGGCATGAACGAATGGAACTGGTCGCTGCGCGGCATGGACGACCGGCAACTGCTTGCCGCCGCCAACCTGGCGCTGGCCAGCGAAGTCTACGACCGCGCCATCAATACCGCCAACCACACCCAGCTACAGCACGATTACGCAATCCGCTACCTCGCGCCGTTTCGCGACAGCGTGCAATCGCAAGCCAATGGAATGGCGCTCGACAGCGGCTGGGTGTATGGCCTGATGCGCCAGGAGAGCCGTTTCGTGATGAACGCAAAATCCAGTGCCGGCGCCAAGGGGTTGATGCAACTGATGCCGAAAACCGCACACTGGGTCGCGAAGAAAATCGGCTTGAAGAATTACCATCCTTCCAAGGTGGCCGAAATGGACACCAATGTCACGCTCGGCACCAATTACCTGCGGATGGTCCTGGCCGGCCTCGACAATCACCCGGTGCTGGCCTCCGCCGCCTACAACGCCGGTCCTGGCCGGGCGCGCCGCTGGCGCGCCGAGGCGCCGCTGGAGGGCGCCATTTACGCCGAGACCATCCCCTTCAACGAGACGCGCGATTACGTCAAGAAAGTGATGAGCAATGCCTTGTACTACTCCGCATTGTTCGGCGATAAGCCGCTGCCTCTTAAAAGTCGTCTCGGCATGATCGGGCCAAGAAACGGCGCCACGGGTGAAGAGCTTCCATGAAGTTCCGCAACCTCCTGATGATCGGCGGTTCGGGTTTCCTGGGCAGCCACCTGGCACACCGCTTGAGTACGCAGGGCATCAACCTGCGCTTGCCGACGCGTCGCCGCGAGCGCGCCAAGCACCTGTTGCCCTTGCCGACAGCCGAGGTGATCGAGGCGGACGTGAGCGATCCGGCTGCGCTTGCCCGACTCATGGCCGGCCAGGATGCCGTCATCAACCTGGTCGGCATCCTCGCGGGCGGCTCCGGCCAGCCCTACGGACGGGGGTTTTCCAGCGCCCATGTCGAATTGCCGCAAAAAATCGTCGCCGCCATGCAGGCTGCCGGGGTGCACCGGCTGCTCCACGTCTCCGCCCTCAAGGCCGCAGCCGACGCGCCTTCGGGCTACCTGCGCTCCAAGGCCGCCGGCGAGGCAGTGGTGCTGGGCGCCCGGAACATCGACACCACGGTGTTCCGACCCTCGGTCATCTTCGGCGCGGGCGACGGCTTCCTCAATCTGTTCGCCGGGCTGCTCAGGAACGCCCCGTTCCTGCCGCTGGCCTGCCCCAATGCACGCTTCCAGCCGGTGTGGGTGGAAAATGTCGCCAGCTGCATGGCCATGAGCCTGAGCCAGCCCGAAAGCCTCGGACGGACTTACGATCTATGCGGCCCGCACCCGTACACCCTGCGTCAATTGGTCGAGTATGTCGGTACTGTAACGGGCCATCGCCGACCGCTGATCGGCCTGCCCGATGCCCTCTCCTACCTGCAGGCATGGGCGATGGAATACGTTCCCGGCGTGCCGATGTCGCGCGACAGCTATTTTTCGATGCAAATCCCGAGTCTCTGCGAGGCGGGTTGCAGTTTGCCCTTCGGCGTCGCGCCGACAGCGCTGGAAGCGGTCGCAATTTCCTATCTCACCGATGGCCGGGCGCGCGCCAGGAACGACGAATTCCGCGCCAAGGCCCGACGCTAGCCGGGTTTGGTCGCCAGTAGTGCGCGCCACTTGCTCATGAAAACCTTCGTAGTCGGCGGCGCCATTCGCGACGAATTGCTTGGACTGCCGGTGGTCGACCGCGACCATGTGGTGGTCGGAGCAACGCCGGAAGAGCTGGCGAAACTCGGCTTCCGCCCGGTCGGCAAGGATTTCCCGGTGTTTCTCCATCCCGCTACGCACGAGGAATACGCCTTGGCGCGCACCGAGCGCAAGACGGCGCCCGGCTATCACGGCTTCGTGTTTCACGCCTCGCCCGAGGTCAGCCTGGAGCAGGATCTGGCCCGCCGCGACCTCACCATCAACGCCATCGCCAGGGCCGAGGACGGCACGCTGATCGATCCGTTCAACGGCCGCGCCGATCTCGCCGCCCAAGTCTTGCGCCATGTTTCGCCGGCCTTCGCCGAAGACCCGGTGCGCATCCTGCGGGTGGCGCGCCTTGCCGCGCGCTTTGCGGATTTCACCATCGCGCCGGAGACGCTGCTGTTGATGCGGCGCATGGTGGACTTCGGCGAAGCCGATCATCTGGTTGCCGAAAGGGTCTGGCAGGAACTGGCGAAAGGGCTGATGGAGACCAAACCCTCGCGCATGTTCGAATGCCTGCGCCAATGCGGCGCTTTGGCGCGCCTGCTGCCGGAAGTCGAGGCGCTGTTCGGGGTGCCGCAGCGCGCCGATTATCATCCCGAGATCGATACCGGCGTGCATGTGATGATGGTGATGGACATGGCGGCGCAGCTTGGCCTGCCGCTGGCGGCGCGCTTTGCCGCGCTGACCCATGATCTCGGCAAGGGCGTTACGCCGCCGGAAATTCTGCCGCGCCACACCGGCCACGAAGCGCAGAGCGTGGCGCTGCTCGGCCCGCTCTGCGAACGGCTGCGGGTGCCGAGCGACTGCCGCGAGCTGGCGCGGCTGGTGGCGAGCTATCACGGCGACATCCATCGCGCCGAACAACTCCGGCCGGCAACCATGGTGAAGGTGCTGGAACATTGCGATGCCTGGCGACGCCCGGAGCGTTTCGACCAGGTGCTGGCCGCCTGCGAGGCCGATTATCGCGGTCGCCTGGGCTACGCCGAACGCGCTTATCCGCAAACCGGCCTGTGGCGTGCGGCGCTGGCCGCCGCGCGCGCCGTCGATGCCGGCGGCATTGCGCGGACATGCGCCGAGTCCGCGCAGGAAGCGCTGATTCCCGAGCGCATCCATGCCGCCCGGGTGATGGCGGTGAAGGCGCTGGGGTTACAGCAAACGCAGGATTAGCGTCGCCAGCAGCGACAGCACCACGGTCGTGGCAAAGGGAAACAGGTAGTCGCGGCCGCGCCAGCGCCAGCGCACATCGCCCGGCAGGCGGCCCAGTCCCAGCCACGCGGTCAGCCGCGGCAGGCAAAAACCGGCGATGAAAACGGTGACGAACAGGGCAAGCAGCCACTTGAGCATGGGCGGAGCAGGTAAAATGCATCAATCGCGACAGCCCTATCATAACCGCCAAGCCATGATGACGCTCTACACCTGGGGGACGCCCAACGGCCGCAAGGTCTCCATCATGCTCGAAGAGTGCGCGCTGCCGTATAGCGTGCGCAAGATCGACATCACATCCGGCGCTCAGTCTGCGCCGGATTACCTGGCCCTCAACCTGAACGGCAAGATTCCCGTGCTGGTCGATGATGAGGGTCCGGCCGGAACGGGCGGTACGGCGAATGCGCAGCCTTTCGTGCTGTCGGAATCCGGCGCCATCCTGATTTATCTCGCCGGCAAGACCGGCCGCTTCCTGCCCGCCAGCGAACGCGGCAAATTCGTCGCCCTGCAATGGCTGATGTTCCAGATGGGCGGCGTCGGTCCGATGTTCGGCCAGGCCCACCACTTCCTGCGTTTCGCGCCGCAGCCCGTGCCCTACGCCATCGAGCGGTATACCAAGGAGACGGCGCGTTTGTACGGGGTGTTGAACACGCATCTGGCGCAGCACGAATATCTCGCCGACGAATACTCGATTGCCGACATCGCCACCTACCCCTGTGTGGCGCGCCACGAATGGCATCGGATCGACCTGGCCGATTATCCGGCGGTGCGGCGCTGGTACGCGACGATAGGCGCGCGGCCGGCGGTGCAGCGCGGGATGGACCTCCCCAGGTGAACCGTTCCCGCTTCGAAGGTCTTGAGGTCCTGACCAAAGTACCCGATGGCAAGAGCGCCGTCCATCAAACGCCGTTGCTGTTCATCCACGGCGCCTACACCGCAGCGTGGTGCTGGGACGAGCACTTCCTGCCGTGGTTCGCGGCGCAAGGTTACTTCTGCTATGCGCCGAGCCTTTCCGGCCATGGCGCCAGCCGCGGCCGCAAGCATCTCGACAGCTTCGGCATCCAGGATTACGTCGACGATATCGCCGCGGCGATCGCCGCGCTGCCGGCGCCGCCGGTGCTGATCGGGCATTCGATGGGCGGCTTCGTGGTGCAGAAGTACCTGGAGCAACACCAGCTCCCCGGGGCGGTGCTGCTGTGCGCGGTGCCGCCGCAAGGGCTGATGTCCTCGGCTTTCGGCCTGATGTTCCAGAAGCCGGGCCTGTTGAATGACCTGAACAACCTTTATGCCCCGGGGGGTATGCTGGGCGGCGGCAGCGTGGCGGCGGAAACGCTGCGCGAAGCGTTGTTCGCCCAGCCGATTGACGAGGCGGATTTGCAGCGGTTCTTTCGCCACTCCCAACCCGAGTCGCACCGCGCCATCTGGGACATGACGCTGTTCAACCTGCCCCATCCCACGCGCATCAAGAATACCCCGATGCTGGTGCTGGGCGCCGAATTCGACCATCTGATCCCGTCCTCGCTGGTGGAAATGACGGCGCGCACCTACGGCGTCGAGGCGGAAATTTTTCCCGGCATGGGTCACGGCCTGATGCTGGAACGCGACTGGCAAAGGGTGGCTGAACGCATCCATGCCTGGCTGAACGAAAGGGAGAAGTGAAATGATCGTCATATTCCAATCGAAGGCGGCTGGCGACGTCATCATGTTCGGCGACGTGGCTTACCGGCTGATGGAAATCATGGGCAAGGAAATGGCCGCCAAGGGCATCGTCACTGTCGAGCAGTTGCCGCAGGCGATCGCGCGCCTCAAGGCCGCCATCGCCAAGGACAAGGCGTCTCGCGCGGGGCTGGGCGGGGAAGAACCGCCCCAGTTCGAGGAAACGCCCGAGGGCGGCAAACGCGCCTTTGTCAGCCTGACGCAGCGCGCCGTGCCGCTGATCGAACTGCTGGAGTTATCCTTGCAGAAGAACGTCCCGGTGGTCTGGGGAGTATAGACAGTCCCCCAGCCTTGCAATCCAAGCGGATATCAGTGAGGCCGCTTCGGATCGCGGCCGATGAAAGCCACCGGAAATACCGCTTCCGGGCCGGCGCCCTTGGCCTGCACGTCGAGATAGTTAGGCATTTCCGGGGTTGCCGCGCCGGCGGCGTTCATCAGTTTATTGATCATCACCTGCACCTGCTCGGTAAACCATTCCAGCTCGCAGCGCGTCGGCATGAAGCGCAACTCGCGGATGCTCGCGGGGATGTCGGCGGCGGCGATGCTTTCATGCGCCGCATAGGCCGAGGAGAAAAAGGGGCCGGCAATAAATTGCAAGCGCACACTGCCGGGGGGGTCGCTCGGCAGCAGGACCATGACGCGCGCGCCCTCAGCCCGCATCTCTTCGTCGACGCGATCGCCGAAGATCGGCGTCACCGTGAACGCCGCCTGCTGGGTGCGCAATACATGGGCAACGGCCTGGTCGAAGCCGAGGCGGCCGTCGTCGGTTGGCGTGGTTGTGTTCATGTGATTCTGCTCTTAAGAATTGATTGGGCCGGATTATAACCAATCCTCGGCGCCGGACCAGAGTATCGGCGCCAGCCAGAGTCCATCGTCGAAGAGGCCGTCCTGGCGTAGTTCTGTGATATGGTGAGGCGGCTGCGCTTGGAGGCAACATGTGGCAACTCTTACCTATTCACCCGCCTATAGCTTGACCCATGACTTGAATGGGGGACAACGGTCGGCAAGAAAATTTCGAGGTGGCGAACGCCTCCTTGCCTCTTCGCAGCCCTCGCTGTTTCCTATTCAAACAAGATCGCTTCAATCCGCGCAGCCACGTCATCCAGAATCACCGCCGGCACCGCTTCCTTGAACTTCGCCTTGCGACCTCGCCAATCCAGGGATTTCAACTGATGGCAATGGACTGCGCCTTGCGTATCCGTGCCCGACCCCATAAAAGTGACCACCGTGCCATAGGTGCGAGCGCTAGCCGCTCCGCCTTGCGAGATGGGGCAGATCATCGCCAGCCCCCGGCTGTTGAAGGCCTTGGCACTGACCACCAAGCCGAAATGCGGCCCTTTTATTTCCTGCCCGGAAGCCGGGTCGAATTGCAGATGCACAATGTCTCCGCGATCCGGCGTGTAGGCCATCAGAGCGCTTCCTTGCCGACCGGTCTCATGGCATCCCAACCTTCAACGCTAGGCAATTTGCCCGGCATCTCAGC
The DNA here is from genome assembly GCA_964360125.1 of uncultured Sterolibacterium sp. Taxonomy (GTDB): domain Bacteria; phylum Pseudomonadota; class Gammaproteobacteria; order Burkholderiales; family Rhodocyclaceae; genus JACRAR01. Next base: position 6,701 of record CAYHXK010000025.1, on the reverse strand, counting down.
CAGCAAGTCTTCCAGCTTATAGCGACGCTTGCGCGGCGCACTGACGGTCATGCGGGCACCTTCCAGCAGGAGCTCGACCTGCGAATTCTCCTGAAGCTGGTTCTGCTCAATAAAAGCTTTTGGCACTGTCATTACCAGCGAACCGCCGGCTCGTCTCAGGGTTTGCAGCATTTTTTTCTCCCTCCGACACACTAACAAGTCCTATTCTAATAGGATTAAAAGTTATACGCAAGTAGGATTTACGATCTCTCCGTCCGGGACACTCATGCCCTTGCGCCGATCCATCGCGCATGCGCAGCGTGAATCAGAATTTTGAATCAGAATTTCTTGCGCGCCGCGATTTCCGCGCGCAGCCGCTCGATCTCGCGCCGCTTGGCCTCCTTCGAGCCCCACCTGGATTCTTCGACCGGCGCGGCAGACGGGCGCCTTTGGCGTACCTGCCATTCGGCTTCCTGTCGTGCCCGTTCGCTGGCGGCGGCGTCTCGTCGGGCAACGGCCCTCTCTGCCGCGATCGGCACAGTGCGTTCAGGCAGGCCCGACCGACCGAGATATTCGTCGATGCGCTCCCAGACAAAATCCCAGGCAAATTCATTGATGAGCGGCAAGTTCAGCGCCTGGTAGATCGGCACCCAGACATCGCCATCGTTCTCTCCGCCCTGCTTGCAACGCACCGACAGCTTCGGATTGAACTGGTACCAGCCTTGCATCACGCGCACGAACAGCGCCCGGTTGTAGGCGTAGTCGCGCTCCACCTCGTTGCGGGCGAGCACCCCGGAGAGATGCTGGCGCTTGTTGCGTTCCGGCCACACGACGTTGGCCGGCAGGTGTTGCCAGGCTTCGAGTATGGCCTGGGTCTCGAAGGCGCCGTAGGGCCGGCGCTGCTTGTGGGTAAAGCGCGATTTAAACAGCGCCCACAGGGTTTGTACCAGAAAATACTCGGACAGATGCCGGTCGATGCGGACGAGTCTGTCGCCGGTATTGACATCGATACTCGCGGGCGCGAGCAATTCGTAAAGTGCGGCGAAGGGGCCGTGGGCAAACTTCGGGTCGCGGAAGGCTTCGCGCATGGCCCAGTGCAAGGCGTTGCAGCCGTAGTGATCGGCCGTCTGGCGATCCGCGCCGCGCTCCAGCAAAGCTTCCGCCAGCGCCACGTTACCCGCAGCGGCGGCCGCCATCAGCGGCGTCTGGTTCATGGGCAAGCGATGTTCCAGTCCGTGCTGATCGCACTGGCGCAGAATGTCTTTGAAGTGGTGAGCGAAGTACGGCAGGTAGGTCTTGCGGGCCAGTGTAAGGTGCTGCTGTGAATAGTTCTTGGCGGCGTCGAACTTGGCTTCCTGCACCAGCCAGGCGGCCAGCACCGGTTCGTCATGGCAAGCGGCGATTTCGTAGAGCTGCTGCTTGTGCTTGCTGCCTGGCGCTTGTTCGCGAAACACCTTGATGAGGAGTTCGTTGAGCTTGGCTTCGTCGAATACCGGCCACGGCGCCGGCGTCTGCTTGAGAATGCCGCGGCGTATCGCCTCGGCCTGTTCCTGCTTGCCTTGCAGTTCGAGCTTGCGCGCTTCCTTCTGCCAGTCTTCCAGCGTTGATTGCCTGGCCTCGACCTGTACCTGCCCTGCCGGAACCAGATCGAGCAGGCCGAACAGCGGGTGCGAGGTGTCGGATTCGATGAGGTAAAGATTCTTCATCGCCCGCGTCAGCGCGACATACAGCGCATTGACGTAAAACTTGTACACCTCCAGAGATTTGTCGTGCTTGTCTTTAGCCCGTCGATATTCGAGGGTATCGACAGCAATATCTTTCTTGTCGACGCCATCGGCGATGTCGATGAATTCGGCGCGATGATCCGAGACGAAGCGATACAGGACGATGTTCTCGTATTCCAGCCCCTTGGCCTCGTGAATGGAAAACAGCAGCGGCGTGGTGAAGTATTTTCTCGCCTCGGCCTTGTCCTCGTCGCGCATCACCAGCACGGCGACCTGGGTGGACTGGCGGATTTTCTGGCCGAGTTCTTTCTTGACGGCATCCTTGTCCGCCAGCAGCGCCACCTGCCCTGGCTCGCCGCCGACCGCCTGGACCAGGAAGTTGCTCTCGCGGTCGATGGAGCCGAAGCGCTTCTGTTTGATCTTGAGCAGCGTGTTGGCGACGCGGGTCGCCTCCAGGCCGTTGCGGAAATTGGCGGTAAGCACGGAGAGTTCCTGCCGTTCGGCCAGTTGCGGATCGCGCCAGAACAGGCTCTTCACCTGCGCCCAGGAAAAGAAATTGGGATGGACGATCTGGTTGGAATCGCCGCAGAGCAGGAAGTGGCCGGGCTTCCTGAGGGTCTTCAACACCAGCGCGAGTTGCACCGGAGTGATGTCCTGCACCTCGTCGATAACGACGAAGTCGTAGCGCGGCGCCGCCAGCACCTGCCAGTCCTGAGCCACCAGGTTGAGGTCGTAGAGCTTCGCCTCCACCAGCCAGGCGCGGTATTTCTCGAACAGATCGTAGAGCGCGTCGCGCTGCTCGGCGGGAAAGATCGATTGACGCACGCCGCGATTGCGGTAGTCCTCGCGCGACAGGATGCCGGAGGCCGAGGCGGCCAGCACGCCGCGGATTTCCTCGAAGGCCTGGTGGCCGTCGATGTCCTTGAAGGCCTGGCGCATCCGCGCGAACCAGCCGACGAAATCGCGCCAGAGCGCTTCGCGACCAACCGGCACGCGGATGGATTCGATGAACTCGCGGTAAGACAGGAACACTGCTTCCTGTCCGGTGTGCTCGAAGCCGTTGGCGTAGTAGAGATCGCGGGCGCTTTGGGCGAGAAAGGCGGAATGCGTCACATACAGCACCTCGCCCTCGGCGTGCTTGAGCTTCTCCAGCGTCAGTGCCGTCTTGCCGCTGCCGGCGCTGCCGACCACGATCAGCGGCGGCGGCCGGCGATAAACGGCTTCCTGCGCGTCGTCGAAGGAAAGCGGCTTGTCGAGCAGATGTACCGCAGTGCGCTCCGGATGCAGATAGCGCAGCGGCTGGGCCTCGCGGATGGCTTCGATGATGTCGTGATCGGCGCAGTCGGGAATCTTCGCTTCGTCGATCGCCGCGCCGCGCAGAAAGCGCGACTTGTCGTAGTCGTGGTTGGCGATTACCTCCAGCATCAGGGCGCAGACTTCGTCGCCGTGACGCACCAGCGAGAACAGCAGCCGGTCGGCAGCGTCGAGTTTGGCCCGGTAGAACTTGCCGTGGGCAAGATTGGCGAGTTTTTTCACCTGCGCGGCGCGAAAATCGTCGCGGGCGATGGCTTCCGTCACCTTGCGATAGGCGTTCTTGACGCGGGAAGTATCGAGGCCGACGTATTCGAGGATTTTCATCGAAACTATGCGGCAGAGAAGGCAAGCCAGATGTGGAGCGCCATGGAAATATCGATAGAATGCGAGGCGTATGTGATGCGTCGATGAAAAGTTTCGACTGGTCACGAATGAGTTTAGACTGGCCTCATATGTCATGACCATTCGACGAGTGAAACGATCACGCTTCGGAAAGTATACCAGCATGGAACGACACGCTTTGACAAATGAATTGCGCCCGCTAACCTTTTCCAGATAGTCACCCACCCCACATTCGACACGCATGCCAAGAATTTTCGACAATATCGACCGGGAGCTGCTGCCGGCATTGCGTGCCTCCCTGGAAGCCGGCCGCAGGGCAGATTTTTGCGTGGGCTACTTCAACCTGCGCGGCTGGCGCGGCATCGACGATCTGATCGACCACTATTCCGGCGAAGAAGGGAATCGTTGCCGGCTGCTGGTCGGCATGCAGAAGCTGCCTCAGGACGAATTGCGCGAAGCTTTGTCCCTGGACGGCGAGCCCATTGGCCTCGACAAGCAACAGGCCGACCGGCTCAAGCGGCGACTGGCCGAGGAATTTCGCCAGCAGCTTTCCATCGGCGCGCCCAATCATGCCGACGAGATCGCCCTGCGCCGGCTTGCCCGGCAACTGCGCGCCCGCAAGGTCGTCGTGAAACTCCATTTGCAGCATCCGCTGCACGCCAAGCTGTATCTGGTGGAGCGGGACGATAAGCAGAACCCGCTGATCGGTTTTGTCGGCAGCAGCAACCTGACATTTTCCGGCCTGCGCAAGCAGGGCGAACTGAATGTCGATGTGCTGGAGGAGGATGCCTGTCTGAAGCTCTCGTCCTGGTTCGAGGCGCGCTGGAAGGATGCCTGGTCGCTGGACATCACCGACGAGCTGGCCGTCATCATCGAGCAAAGTTGGGCACGCGAGACGCCACCACCGCCCTGGCATATCTATCTCAAGATGGCCTACCACCTGTCGCGGGAAGCGCGCCAGGGGATGACCGAGTTCCGCATCCCCAAGATATTCGAAAAGGAACTGATGGAGTTCCAGGCCCGCGCCGTGCAGATTGCCGCCAACCATCTCAACAAGCGCCACGGCGTCCTCATCGGCGACGTGGTGGGCCTGGGCAAGACGCGCATCGGCGCGGCCCTGGCGCGCATGTTCGAGGATGATCATGGCATCGAGTCGCTGATCGTCTGCCCGCGCAACCTGGTGCCGATGTGGGAACGCTACCGGCAACAATACGGGCTGCGCGGCATCGTGCTTTCCCTTACGCAAGCCGCCAAGGTGCTGCCCAACCTGCGCCCCTATCACCTGGTGCTGATCGACGAAAGCCACAACCTGCGCAACCGCGAAGGCCAGCGTTACCGGGCGCTGCTGGAATACCTGCGCGCCTGCCAGTCGCGCGTGGTGCTGCTCTCCGCCACGCCCTACAACAAGCACTACGTGGACCTCTCCAACCAGTTGCGGCTGTTCCTGCCCGAGGACAAGGTGCTGCCCTGCCGGCCTTTGCGCCACATCGAAAGGGAGTACGGCGGCAACGAGCGGCTGTTCGAAAGCAAGAAACAATGTATCGCCAATACCCTGAAAGCCTTCGAGCACAGCACTTGCATCGAGGACTGGCGCGACCTGCTGCGGCATTACATGGTGCGGCGCACGCGCAGCTTCATTCTCGACAACTATGCGACCACGGACAAGGACGGCCGGCGCTTCGTCCGCCTCGGCGATGGCCAGCCCGCCTACTTTCCCGAGCGCAATGCCCGGACCCTCGGCTTCGCCATCCACGACAACGACCCGGCGGATCAATACGCGCAGCTGTATGCCGACGAGGTGGTGGACATCATCGCCCACCTGCGCCTGCCGCGTTACGGTCTCGGCAACAAGGTCCGGGACAAGAACGAGCCCAAGCCCACGGCGGCGGAACAGAAGCTGCTCGACAACCTGGCGCGCGCCTGGCAGCGCCTGATCGGCTTCTGCCGCACCAATCTGTTCAAGCGGCTGGAATCCTCCGGCGCATCCTTCCTGCTGTCCATCGAGCGCCACATCCTGCGCAACTTCGTCGTCCTCCATGCCATCGAGCAGAATCTCCCCATCCCCATCGGCACCCAAGACGCGGCACTTCTCGACACCGGCTACTTCGACGACGAGGAAAGCCAGACCGCGATGGAGTTCGAGGATACTCAAGACTCCGAAGGCGCCGCGCCGGATGCCTCAGATATCCTGATGGAGCCGACCGACGCGGCCCTGCGTGCCGCCGCCGTGACTGCCTACCGCAACTACCAAGCCATCGGCGGCAAACGTTTCAAGTGGCTCGCCGCGCGCTTTTTCAAGAAGGAGCTGGCCGCCGAGCTTGAAGCCGATGCCCAGGAACTGTTGCGCCTGCTCAAACTCGCCGGCGCCTGGAACGCCGCCACCGACGCCAAGCTGTATGCCCTCGAAGATCTGATCCAGAAGCGTCACAAGACGCAGAAGCTGCTGGTATTCACCCAGTTTGCCGACACCGCCCGCTATCTGGAAGCCGAACTCAAACGGCGCGGCGTCAAGGCCATGCAAGCCGTCACCGGCGACACCGACAACCCCACGGCTGCCGCCGTCCGTTTCAGCCCGGTCTCCAACGATGCCCGCAAGGAAATACCCAAGACCGACGAACTGCGCGTACTCATCGCCACCGACGTACTTTCCGAAGGCCAGAACCTTCAGGATGCTGCCATCGTCGTGAACTATGACCTGCCGTGGGCCATCATCCGCCTGATCCAACGTGTCGGCCGTGTCGACCGCATCGGCCAGCAGGCGGAAGCTATCGACTGCTACACCTTCATGCCCGCCGAAGGCGTGGAGCGCATCATCCGCCTGCGCGTGCGGCTGCGCGAGCGTCTGCGCCAGAACGCCGAAGTGCTCGGCACCGACGAAGCCTTCTTCGAGGACGATGCCGACGACAACACCCTGCGCGACATCTACCACGAGAATGCGGGTGTTCTCGATGACCCGGCCGACGACGAAATCGACCTGTCTTCCTACGCCTGGCAAATCTGGAACAACGCCACCAAGGACAACGAGGAACTGCGCAACGCCATCGAAACACTGCCCAACGTAGCCTATTCCGCCAAAGCGTCTTCCTCCCCTCTCCCCCCGGGAGAGGGGCCGGGGGAGAGGGCAGGGCAGAAAGCCGACGGCGTCCTGGTCTACCTGCGCACCGCCGACGACAACGACGCCCTGGCCTGGCTGGACGCCCAAGGCAAAGTCTTCACCGAATCGCAACTCGACATCCTGCGCGCCGCCGCCTGCGAACCCGACACGCCGGCGCGCGCCCGCGCCGACAACCACTACGACCTGGTCAAGCTCGCCGTCGACCAACTGGTGGAACAGGAACGCAG
>CAYHXK010000024.1:0-15305 GCA_964360125.1 uncultured Sterolibacterium sp. | reverse complement strand
CGTCGTTCTTCACATTGGTATCTGTCGATGGCAGGACCGCCATCAAGTCTCCCAAAGTTGCCAGCAGACTGGTATTGTCTATCGGAATGCTTTTTACCGATTTGAGAACCTCGTTTGTAGGAGCGGCGCCAGCGGCAACAAAGTCGGCGGCTGTCATGGCGCCACTGTCAAACTGCCACTTGTTTCCGCCATTCAGGATGGCAAGATTCTTGGCATCCATACCCCAGTAGTGCAGAGCCAGCCAGGCGCGGCCCTGGTTCATGACGTTGCCGCTGCTGGCCGCGCCCTGGGCGATGACGATCATGTCGTTGAGCGGGTCGATGTCGTACTTCTTGAGTTGGGCGTCGATGCCGGGGCCGTCCAGCACTATGCTCGGCGTGCTGATCACGCCATTGGATCGCGTCTTCACCCATTCGGCGCCGGCGGCCAGATAGGTAAATACGTTGACCTTATTTGACTGGAAATAGGCATAGCCCGTTTCGCCGGCAGTCACCTGCAAGATCACCAGTTTGCCCTTGATGCCTGCCGGACGCTGGTTGAGCCAGTCATCCTTCCAGCGTTTGAGCGTGGCGCCGGTGATCAGGCCGTTGACGTTGGCGTTGTAGTCGGACGCCGATTCATTCGTGATATCCGCCGGAGTGTTAAGCCTGATCGGGACAGCCGTGAGACTGCCGTTGGTCTTGTCCTCGCCCCCCCCGCCGCAACCGGCCACCACTGCCGCCAGCAACAGCAACATGGGCGCCGCACAACGACGCAAGAACCGGTTAGCTTGCCGGTCGTTATCTAGATATTTTTTCATACTCCCCTCCTCGTCGTGGATACCATTTCCGCTCTTGATGATTGGGCCAACTGCGCCCGACGATCATGCTGAAGGCGATAAAAGCAGAATTCATACCACAAGTAATTTAGTTTATTTTTCATTAGCTTATTTAATTCTTGGACTACAGTCACAATTGCACAATTCATCAAAAAGCGAATTGCCCTTCAATTTGCAATCCACCCAGCTGCGGTCTTCATGGGTTAACCCTACATTGCATTATTCAAGCTTGAGTATTGTTTGCCTGGCGTGGGTTGCGTTATAAAACCCACTCATTCGCCATGTCGAATGAGAGATTTCAACAATATCAGGAAGGTAATCAGTTGGCGCACAAGTTGCTTAGTTGCAAGCTGTGCTGTTGAGGATTCACTACCAAGAATGTTGCTTATTGGAATTTTCAAGCCTATCGGCCTGGCATGGCATGGGATACGTCACCGGATACGTCACCATTTGGCCCGTGCAAACAGGGTCGGGCTAAAGCAGGTCGATTTGCCCGGGCACGGCACTCTATGGGTGGATGAGTCCCTCGATTTTGTGGGGGACAACTGCCTGCGTACCAACTTGCTCACGAAACTGCTGCTGGATAGAGCTCCCTCCGGCGCGATATTCGAAATCAGTTCGGACAACCTGAGTGCCGTCGAAACCATCCCCTTCATGCTGCCCAATTGCAATTGCGAACATCTTGCCACCATCCATGAAGCCACCTGCCAGAAAATTTATGTCCGCAAGTGCGAAACCCAATCGGCGCGGTCCGAACCGGGATCTCGCCCTCGCGGTCCGTAGCAGTCTTTGACCAAAATTCCAACCAACGCAACTCGATTTAAGAGGAAATCAAGTATGACCAGTCTTCCGTGCAACACAGTAAACGTAGACACTCCGCCCATCGTGGAAACAGATCCGCGTAACGTCATGCGTGCTTTCCTGGTCCTTGGATTCTTCGCCCTGGTTTCCCTGGGTTCCTTCGCGGTGGATCACCGCTTCATCTACTTTTCCGCCTACCTTTGGTTCGGCTTCATCTATGGCATGTCGCTGCAATACGGCCGCTTCTGCATGGCATCCGCGATTCGCGACCTGTTCGCGGTAGGCGTTCCGCGCATGGCGGTGGGGATCATGATCGCAGTAGTGCTGTTCAGCCTGATTTCCGCCTACGTGACCGTAGCCGGAAAAAGTACTTTTCACCCCTCGCCCCTCGGCCTCTATTCCGTGATAGGGGGGCTGATTTTCGGCATCGGCATGGTGTATACAGGTGGCTGCGCCTCTGGCTCGCTCTACAAGACCGGAGAAGGCAGCATCGCCGCGCTGCTGGTGGTACTGTCGCTGAGTTTCACGCAGGTATTCGTGGTGGATGCAGGCGGGTGGATGAACAATCTCGTGCCGCCGGGGTGGACCGAATCCGCTCTCGCCAAGGGACTGCCCGCGGTCGTCACTCCAACTGACGGTTGGTACGACCAGTTCCTCGCCGGATATGTCTGGAACCTCTCGGCGACAACCATAGGCCAGTCGCTAGGTTTCACCAACATCATTTCCGCGGCATTCATCGGCAACTCCCTGATCAACTCGATTATTCCCGCGGCTCTGATTCTGGTGGCGATCTACCTGCGCTGGTACCGCAAAGGCTACCTGCGCGGGAATGAATCTCAGTATCGGGGTTTCAGTACCGAGGTGGCTGGATACTGGAGCATGATCACGGCCTCCAAACGCACTGCGATTGCCGGTCTCATCCTTGGGGTTGCAGCGGGACTGCAGATGTGGGTCATGCAAGGCTTGCAGAGCCGGCTGGGTATCGCAAATGCCGGAGAGTTGCTCGCAGGCATGGGCTATACCGACGGACTCAGCATCCAGGATACGGTCTTCGATCCGGGTTATTTCTACATTACCACCCAGGAAGCACAGGGAGCGGCATGGATAGTCCAGAAACTCGGCTTCAACGTCATGGACAGCGTCTTCTTCGGGCTCGACAACGGCGTGCCGCATCCTCTCCTGAATCCGGTGCTGTGGATGTCCATTGCACTGGTTGGCGGTGCTGCCGTAATGGCACTGCTGAATAATGAATTCAAACTCAAGATACCCTCCCCGGAGATCGCCACCTGGGCAATTTTCGGCGGCATCCTGATGGGGATAGGCGCGCGGGTGGGGCTGGGCTGCAACATCGGCGCCTTTTTCGCGACGGTCACCAACGGAGATCCGTCCGGCTGGCTGTTCTGCCTGGGGATGACTGCGGGCGGCTATATCGGCGTCAAGTTCTTTAACTGGTGGATCGAACGGAAAATGGCCAAGGATATGGCCGCATTCGATCTCTGACGAATTCGAAACTCAAGGAAGGCGCAAGTCATGGCAGTCAAATTCGAAAAAACAGGCGATGGAAACTATGTGCTGGATGTGCAGGGCTATGTTTGCCCGCATCCGCAGCTGTATACCAAGAAAGGTCTGGAAAAACTGAAACAAGGCGATATTCTGGAATTGATATTCGACAATCCCTCTTCCGGCGAATCCATCGCTGCCATGTGTCAGGCCGAGGGCAACGAAATCGTGGCACAGGATAAGGAAGCCGGCAAAACGACGATGCACTGGCGCATTCGAAAGAGTTAAATTATCATATGGAAGATTGTCCATGAAAAAGTATGTTTGGGTAGTGATTGCAGTTGTCTTGTTTTTCCTGGCCCTGATCATCGCCTATACCTTGACGCCGGCGGATGGCACGGCAGCCAATGAGAAGGCGACAGCTGCAGAAAAGCCTCACTGAGTCGGCGCCTGCATTTGGCGTTTTTTTCGTGCAACACTGGAGATACAACCGTGCTACTTGGAATTGTCGCAACGAATGAGTCGGCGGAGGAACATCTGGTTGGCTTGGCCTCCGCAGCCATCGCGCGCGGCTGGAAGTGCCGCTGCTTTCTCACCGACCTTGGCGTGAGGCTGCTGCGCTCTGCAGGGCTGCTGGAACTGGTGGCATCGGGGGGGCTGATCCTGGCTGTCTGCGAACATAGCTGGGAGATATTCGGCAGCGGCTCGGCGCCGGGTGGCGTGTCCATGGCAAGCCAATACCAGAACGCCGAACTGGCCCATCTGTGCGACAAAGTAATCGTACTCTAGCCTGCCATGAAAAAAAACATTCTAGTCATTGCAAAAAACAACAAGGTCGAAGCGTTGCGGGTGGCGGTCGGTCTGGTTCTTCTGAGCGACGAGGTGAAGGTCGACGTGCAGGGAAAACTCGATGATTCGCCGAAAATCCAGGAACAGCTCGAGGTTATGGAGTTCGCCGATATACCACACGAATTACTCGAAGATCAAGCAACAATGATTCAAAAGCTGGCCCAGGATCTGGTCAGTTCAGACGTGGTGTATGTAATATGAGTACCAGCAGAAAAATCCTTGTTCTCCACTCCAGTAACGATGAACCGGTCGTTGTAACGCAACTGGCCAAGGCGATAACAGGCCTTGGCTCGACTGCCATGGTTTTGAAGATGAGCAATGGCGAATACGACAAGATACTCGACGCCGTTGAAATTGCCGATACCGTGATCTACTGGCCGTCGGACAATCAAGGACTCTGACGGTCAATCGTCCAATCAGTCCGAATCAATCGGGCAAACTGAACCGGCAATGGAATAGCCATTCCTTCCGCCGGTTATTTTGACAAGGCAATGCCCTTGTCCTTGGCGCGAGACTGCAACTGCTGCCGGTGTTCTGAGCGAATCTTGTCTCGTTCCTCCTGGGTCCCTGCGCCGCGCAGCCTGGCGCGGTAGGCTGCCTGCTCTGCTTCCGTCATCAGTTGCGGACCGAAGATTGTTCCGAATACTCCCACGCCTCCGCTTCCGCCTGCCACGGCTTGCTGGGAATCCGGAAGGACGGCGCCGTTTTCCTTGGCGCGCGCTACTATTTCCACCTGCCGTTCGGTGCGGATCTGTTCAAATCTCTCATTGGTTTTCGCACTGCGCATCCTGGCGCGATACGCTGCCCGCTCTTCTTCCGACATCAGTTGGTGGGTGAAGATATTACCTATGCTCCCGCCTGCGGGCGGGCGCTTTTCCGGCAGGGCAACGCCCTTCTCCTTGCTCCGCACTTTCATCAGTTCGTAATGCTCGGCACGGATGCGTTCAATTTCCTGTGTTGTATCGGCGTTACGTATCCTGGCGCGATATGCCGCCTGTTCATCCTCGGACAACAACTGCGGACCGAAAAATGACCCTTGCAGCAATTGTTGACTCTGTTGATGTTTTTGCGTTTGCTCCTCGCCAATAGCAATTGCTGCAAACGCCGCAATACCTGCTGCGAGGAGACCCATCCTTATCCTCATGAACATAGCCTCTCTCCTGGCGAAAGCATGACGAACCGTCGATTAACCAATAGTGTAATCGCTAACGGCTTTGGATTTTTTTCGTCGAATCCGGAATTCCATATTCAAACCGGTCCATTGTCGCGTCTCTTCTTCGAGGGCTGCGGCAGTCAACGGGGAAACCGTGAGCCAGGCGTCATCGACGGACAGATGGAATCCGCGCTCGGCGATGGCGACTTCGATTGGAGGCAGAGGCGTATCGTCCCTCGCACGATGCAGCAACGCCGCCAGGCGCATGCAGAAGATCAGCAACCAGTCGCGTGGCTCGCGCGTCAATGCCTGAACCCGTTCCAGTTTTCCACGGTGCGCCAGCACGATGCGCGACAGTCTTCCCTGATCCATCTTGGAAAAGCCCGGCATGTCGGCGTTGGCGAGAATGTAGGCGCTATGCTTGTGATAACTGGAATGCGCCACCGATATGCCGATCTCGTGCAGGCGCGCTGCCCAGACCAGGAATTGGGCATCTGCCTGGGCCTCGGCTCCGTTATCGGGCTGCAATTGCTGCTGCAGGGCAAACGCACTTTGGCTGACGCGCGATGCCTGGCGCCGGTCGACCTCATAACGCTGCATGAACTGACCGACCGTTGCCTCGCGCTGATCGTCGTGATGATAGCGGCCCAACAGGTCATACAGTACGCCCAGGCGCAATGCCCCTTCCGAGAAAATCATGCGCTCCAGGCTGAACTCCTTGAACACCGCCGACATGATGCTTAAGCCGCCAGGCAACACCGGCAAGCGGTCCGCCCGCAACCCATCCAGATGCAGGCTGTCGATCTCGCCGACTCGCAACAGTATGCTTTTGAGTTTCTCGATGCCGCCCAGCGTGATGCCTGGGGCGCCCTCGTCGTTAAGACCGTTGAGTTCCAGCAAATCAACAATGGCCTTTGCCGTTCCTGAAGATCCCACGGCCTCCTCCCAACCGGTCTCGCGGTAGGCAGCAACGATCGTCTGCAATTCCTTGCGGGCGGCCAGCTCGGCCTCCTTGAAGGCATGCTTGGCAACGTGGCCACGCGGAAAGTATTTCAGGCTGTGGCTGACACAGCCCATATAGAGCGACTCAAGCCGCAGCGGGGCAAAGTTGCGGCCGACGATGAACTCGGTCGATCCGCCGCCAATATCCACCACCAATTGCTGGGTGCGCGGATTCGCCAGCGTATGGGCAACGCCAAGGTAAATCAGTCGCGCTTCCTCGCGTCCGGCAATCACCTCGATGGGAAAGCCGAGCGCGGCTTCGGCCTGGGCCAGAAATTGCGGCGCGTTCTTCGCCACGCGCAAGGTGTTGGTGGCGACCGCGCGTACCGCGCCCGGAACAAATCCACGGAGGCGCTCGCCAAAACGGCTCAGTGTCTCCAGGGCACGCAGCTGCGAGGCGCCGTCCAGCGTTCTCTCCGCTGTCAGCCCTGCCGCCAGACGCACGGACTCCTTGAGCGAATCCAGCGGATAAATCTGATTCCCGACGATGCGTCCGACCTGCAGGCGAAAGCTGTTGGAGCCAAGGTCCACCGCGGCAATCAACTCGTAACTCAAGAAACCTCCCGATCGGAAGAAGATATTCTACACGTCTGTTACGTGTTGCCCGATCTGCCACGCAGCAATCCAAGAATCCGTGGACGGTGAATTTGACCCATAATATAGCCATTACGCATTGCTAACAGTCAAATACCCGATCCATGCCGACGCCACACCGCTACTCCGCAGAACATTTTCTCAACCGTGAACTGTCGCTGCTCGCTTTCAATCGGCGCGTGCTGGCTCAGGCCGCCGACGACCAAGTGCCTTTGCTGGAGCGACTGCGCTTTCTATGCATCGTCTCATCCAACCTCGACGAGTTCTTCGAGATTCGCGTCGCCGGTCTCAAGGAACAAATCAAGCTTGGGAGCCTCAGCTCGGGTACCGATGGCCTGCCGCCTCAGGAAGTATTTCGCCGTGTCGGACAACAGGCACATCTGCTGATCGCCGAGCAATACAATCTGTTGAACGGCAAGATCCTTCCCGCGCTGGCCGCCGAGGGTATCGCCTTCCTCCGTCGCACCCAATGGACAGACGAGCAATCTCAATGGATACGCGAGTTTTTTCTAAGTGAAGTCATGCCGGTGCTGACGCCGATCGGCCTCGATCCGGCACATCCATTTCCACGAGTTCTCAACAAGAGCCTGAATTTCGCCGTCGAACTCGAAGGCACGGATGCCTTTGGCCGCAGTTCCGGCGCCGCCATTGTCCAGGCGCCTCGCGCCCTGCCACGCGTCATTCGCCTGCCCAAGGAACTTACCGGGCTGGAATACGGCTTTGCATTCCTATCCTCGATCCTGCACCGGCACGTAGGTGAATTGTTTTCAGGGATGAATGTGCACGGCTGCTACCAATTCCGCGTCACGCGCAACTCTGACCTCTTCGTCGATGACGAAGAAGTGAAGAATTTGCGCACGGCGCTGCAAGGCGAACTGCCGCAACGCCATTTCGGCGATGCGGTGCGACTGGAAGTCGCCGACAACTGCTCGCAGACCATGGCCGCTTTCCTGCTGCAGCAGTTCGACCTCGAGCGCGAGGATCTCTATCGCGTACATGGCATCGTCAATCTGGTGCGGCTGAATTCGGTGCCTGACACGGTGGACCGTCCTGACCTTAAGTACGCCTCTTTCCAGCCGGGCATATCGAAAATCCTCGGCAAGCGTCACGATATTTTCGCCAGCATCCGGAAGCAGGACATCCTGCTGCATCACCCATTCCAGTCATTCGCTCCGGTGATCCAGTTTCTGCAACAGGCAGCCGACGATCCGCAAGTAGTGGCCATCAGGATGACCGTGTATCGTACCGGCACCGACTCGGTGCTGATGGATCACCTGCTGCGCGCAGCCAGACAGGGCAAGGAAGTCACGGTGGTGGTGGAGCTGATGGCGCGCTTCGACGAAGAGGCCAATCTCAACATCGCCGCGCGACTGGAGGAGGTCGGCGCCCACGTAGTGTATGGCGTCTTCGGTTACAAGACCCACGCCAAGATGCTTCAGGTGCTGCGGCGGGAGGACGGCGGCTACCGCCGCTATTGCCACCTCGGCACCGGCAACTACCATCCGAGAACAACGCGCTTCTACACCGACTTCGGGCTGCTCACTTCACACGAGGAAATTAACGCCGACGTGAATGAAGTCTTCAAGCAGCTGACCGGTCTTGGCAAGGCGAATGTCCTGCGCCATCTGTGGCAGGCGCCATTCACGCTGCACAGCAATGCCCTGGCGGCGATTCGCGCCGAAACCGAGGCGGCACGCGCGGGGCGCAAGGGTTACATCATCGCTAAAATGAATTCGCTGGTGGAACCTGAAATCATCGAGACGCTTTACGAAGCTTCGCAGGCCGGCGTTCAGGTCGAACTGATCGTGCGCGGCAGCTGCATCCTTCGTCCCGGCGTCAAGGGGCTCTCGGACAACATCCGGGTACGCTCGATCATTGGGCGCTTCCTCGAACATTCGCGGATTTTCTATTTTCATGCCGATGGTGCGGAAAATCTCTACCTCTCCAGCGCCGACTGGATGGAGCGCAATTTCTTCCGCCGCATCGAGGTCAGCTTCCCGATCCTCGACCCCAAACTCAAGCGGCGCGTCATCAAGGAAGGGCTGCGCCCCTACCTCGCCGACAACAGCCAGGCCTGGGACATGGATGGCAATGGCGAATTCTCGATCCGCGCCACGCGCCGCGCGCGCAGCTGCGCGCAGGAATCGCTGCTGACCGACCTGGTGGCCGGCGTCTGAGGTAATTCCTTAGCCGCGCCAGGCATTGACAACGCCCGGCACCTCGCGCACCAGCATCAGCATCCGCTGCAGTTGCGGCACGCCATTCAGCTCGACGGTGAAGGACATGCGCGCCGAGCCGGTCCGCGACAGAGTCTTGACCGCCGTGACATTGATTTTCTCGCGCGACAGGACTTCGGAAATATCGCGCAGCAATCCCTGACGGTCATTGGCATCGACGATGATATCCGCCGCATACAGGCCTTCCTGCTGACGTGCTTCGCCGACATTCCCCCATCCTGCGGCGATCACCCGCTCGGGGCTGTGCGCCGACATGCTTTTGAAATTTCGGCACTCGACGCGATGAATCGAGACGCCTTTGCCGCGCGTGACGAAGCCGGAAATGGCGTCGGGCGGCACCGGTTTGCAGCAGCGGCCGAGTTGGGTCAAGATCTTGCCGACGCCGACGACCAGGATGCGGCTCTCGGTATCCGCTGCCTTGCTGCGCCGCGTGTGGATTTCCGGTTCGGGCGGCAACAATTCCGCCGCGCCGCGCAGTGCCACCTGTATCTGACGCATGCCCAGTTCGCCGCGCCCACCGGCAAGATACAGCTCGTCGCTGCCTTTATAGCCAAGCTTGTGAGCCAGTTCGTCGATATTAGCCTGGGTCTGTCCCTCCCGCTGCAATTCCCGGGCCACGAAACTGCGGCCCTGCGCCAGTGTCTCGGCTTCTTCCTGGGCGGTGAACCACTGCTTGACCTTCTGCCGCGCCCGGCTGGTGGCCAGATAGCCTTGCGCCGGGTTGAGCCAGTCGCGCGACGGCCCGCCCTGCTTGACGGATACGATCTCGACGCGTTGCCCGTTGGCCAGTGGCGTGTTGAGCGGCACCTGCTGGCCATCGACACGCGCGCCGCGACAGCGGTGACCGAGATCGGTATGCACGCGATAGGCGAAGTCGATCGGCGTGGCGCCGCGCGCCAGATCGATCACCCGCCCTTGCGGGGTCAGGACATAGATGGTGTCGTCGAGGGCTGCCCGTTTGAACTGCTGCACCCATTCGCCGCTATCGGTGATTTCGTCACGCCAGGAAAGCAGTTGCCGCAGCCAGGCTATTTTGTCGTCATAGGCCGAATCGGCGCGTAGCGCGGATTTCGACTGGCTGCCGGCTTCCTTGTAACGCCAGTGCGCGGCCACGCCCAGTTCGGCATGGCGGTGCATTTCGTGGGTACGGATTTGCACTTCGAACGGATTCCCGTCATCGGCCGTCACTGCAGTATGCAAAGATCGATAATTGTTGCCTTTGGGATGCGCAATGTAATCGTCAAACTCGCCGCGGATCGGCTGCCACAGATGGTGTACCAAGCCCAGCACGGTGTAGCAGTCCTTCACCTCGGCGACCAGCACGCGCAGAGCGCGCACATCGTACACCTGGGCGAAGTCGAGGTCCTTGCCGCGCATCTTGCTCCAGATGCTGTAAATATGCTTGGGGCGTCCATATACTTCAGCGGCGATGCCGGACAGCGCCAATTCAGTCTTGAGCCGCTCCACCGCGCTGGTGATAAACAGCTCGCGCTCGGCGCGCTTTTCGTCGAGCATGCGGGCAATCCGCTGGTAGGTTTCCGGTTCGATGAAGCGGAACGAGAGATCCTCCAACTCCCACTTCAACTGCCAGACACCAAGCCGATTGGCCAGCGGCGCATAAATCTCCAGGCTCTCGTGGGCAACCTCCTCGCGCTGCTGGCCCGGTTGATCCGTGAAATATCGCAAGGTTTGTGTGCGGCTGGCCAGACGCAACAAGACGACACGGATGTCCTCGACCATGGCCAGCAGCATCTTGCGCAGCGTCTCCGTCTGCGCCTTCACATCCGCGGCAGCGCCGGCTTGCGGTCGCGTCAGCAGCCGCAAGCCTTTGAGCCGATGCAGGCCATCCACCAGTCGACCCGCCGCCTCGCCGAATTCTGCGCTGAGCTTTTCGCGCCAAAGCTTCTCGTCGCCCATTTTTTCGGCGGCGGCAAACAGCAGGGCCGCCAGTCGCGTATCGATGTCGAGATTCAGCGATGCGGCGATCAATGCCATTCCGATTGCATGTTTGAGGGCCGACTCGCCGGTGTCCAGCCGGCTCCGGCCATACAATGTGCTGGCGAGCGTCAAAGCTCTCTCGATGAGATCCCTGCCCTCGGGGGGAACTCCCGCCATGAGGAGGTCGAGTGTCCCGGCAACGACGGCAGCATGCTCATCGGACGGCGGCAGGGCATGGACAACGGAAACCATTCGGGCATTATCCCAGATTGATGCGGCATCGAGCCAGCTCGCGCATAATTAGAATACTAAATTTCGCATTCCTCCCTGTGCCGCCACGCCCTCGCATATCTCCCTATCTGCTGCTGACCCTGACGTCCCTGTTCTGGGCAGGCAACTGGGTCATTGGCCGCGCCATTCGCCATGATGTGCCGCCGATTGCATTGGCTTTCTGGCGCTGGGTAGTGGCCTTGTTGCTGCTCCCCCACCGGCCAGACGACTTGCATCCCTATGCCTTTCTCGCCATGATCGCCGTCGTGGGCCTCCTCGCAATGCTGCCGATCCTGATCACCCGAAAGCACCCATGATCAGACGGCTACGCGAATGGCTGCGCCGGCGCAACGCAGCACGCATCGCTGTGACAGCCGAACAATGGGCGCATGCGGAAATGCGCTTGCCCTTCCTCGGCCATCTCTCCAACCAGGAGAGGATCAGACTGCGCGAACTGGCATTGCAATTTCTTGCCGAGAAGCAGATGAGCGGCGCCCGGGGATTGGAATTGAATGCCCTGATTCAACTCTCCATCGCCCTGCAAGCCTGCCTGCTGGTGCTCAATCTGGGCCTCGACTGGTACCGTGGCTGGGTCGGCATCGTCATCTACCCGGGCGATTTTGTGATTCCGCGCCAGCAAGTGGATGAGCATGGGATTCTGCATGAATTCGACGACGCCGTACTGGGCGAAGCCTGGCAGGGAGGCCCGGTAATACTCTCATGGTTCGGCGAAAGACAAGAGACGGATGGCATCAATGTGGTGATCCATGAATTTGCCCACAAACTCGACATGGGAAATGGCGCTCCCGATGGCCTGCCTCCGCTGCGCCCTGGCATGTCGAGGGACGCATGGATCAACGCCTTTGCCCCTGCCTACGAGAATTTTTGCGGGCGCGTCGACCAGAGCGAGCTTGACGGAGTTGAAACCGCCCTCGATCCCTATGCGGCGGAGTCACCGGCGGAATTTTTCGCCGTCATGAGCGAGGCATTCTTCGAGACGCCGCAACTGTTGCGCGAGGAGTATCCCGCCGTGTATGCGCAACTGAAACTGTTCTACCGGCAAGACCCGCTTGCCACGCCAACAGACATTGACTGAAACCCGGGCGCAGCGCCGCATACCCACACAGCGCCCGCGCCTGTCCATGACTATCCGCTATAATCCATCCGGACTTTAATACGGAGATGAATAATGGGGTTTCTAGCCGGCAAGCGCATTCTGATCACGGGCCTGCTTTCCAACCGCTCGATAGCTTATGGAATCGCCAAGGCGATGCACCGCGAGGGCGCCGAACTAGCCTTTACCTACCAGAACGAGCGCATCCAGGAACGCGTCGCCAAGCTGGCGGCGGAGTTCGGAAGCCCGCCCATTTTCGTCTGCGATGTCGCCGAAGATGCGCAGATCGATGCCCTGTTCGCAGGAATCGGGCAACTCTGGGGCGGCCTCGACAGCCTGGTGCATGCGATCGCCTACGCGCCCAACGAAGCCCTCGAAGGCGACTTCCTCAGCGGTCTAACGCGCGACGCCTTCCGCATCGCCCACGAGGTTTCCGCCTATAGTTTCCCGGCCCTGGCCAAGGGCGCCCGGCCGTTGATGCAAGGCCGCAACGGCTCGCTGCTGACGCTGAGCTATCTGGGCGCCATGCGCACCGTCCCCTATTACAACGTAATGGGCTTGGCCAAAGCCAGCCTGGAGTCCTCGGTACGCTATCTCGCCGCCTGTCTCGGCCCGGAAGGCACCAGGGTCAATGCCATCTCCGCCGGACCCATCAAGACACTGGCGGCCTCGGGCATCGCCAACTTCGGCAAGCTTTTGTCCATCAACTCCCAAAACGCGCCGCTGCGCCGCAACGTCACCATCGAGGAAGTCGGCAATGCCGCCGCCTTTCTCTGCTCCGACCTCGCCAGCGGCATGACAGGCGAGATCATGTACGTCGACGCCGGCTTTAACACCACTACCCTGGCTCATTCCAGCGCCCCTGCCAGCAGTTAAATTTTGCCGACAAAAAAACCAGCCGGATGTGAGGCTGGTTGTTTTGTCCCAGAATCAGACCTTATGCTGCTACGGCGCTACGGACGCTCCTTGCTTTCCAGCGCGGCCCTGTTGATCTCCATCGGGTAGCTCGAGCGCAAGGCCGCAAGCCAGGCAGTAAAATCTTCCTCGGCGACGATGCGGGCATATTGCTCGCGCAAGGTCTTGGTGCGGGCAATGTCTCCGCTGCCGGCGACATAGGGCTTGACACGAGTGGTGCGATACAGGGCATATCCCCCGCCAGGCAGCGCCACTCCGGCATGGGCGGGCAACTTGGCAACATCGCCGGCGAATACCGCGCGAATGGCAACGGGGGCGATGCCGGCGGTGTTTACCCGTGAAATGCTGCGTCCCGCCCCCCAGATCAGATCGACCTGCTCACCCTTGTCTAGTCTGGCTAGATAATTTTCACCCGCCTTTTGCGCCAGTTTCAGTGCTTCTTCGCGGATCAGGCGTTTTTCGATTTCACCTTTGACGGCATCCAGCGCTTGCAATGCGGCCGGTTTGTGCTCGAGTACGCGTGCCGCGATTAGAGTCTTCGGAGCAATTTCCAGCGCCTCGGTATTGCGCTTGTTCTTGATGGCATCATCGGAAAACAGTGCCGCGTTGAGCTTCGGATTGGCGAATGGTCCCTCCGCCGCTCCGCCCTTGACGATCCAGGGTCCTTGTTGCAATGCCAGTTTGTACTTTTCTGCGGCCGGCTTGAGACTGTCTGGCTGCTCATAGACGGTGTTGCTGAACGATTCGGCAAGTTCGGCGTACTTCCTGGCAGCCCCCTGGCGCTTAAGATCATCGACAATCTCTGCGCGCACGTCCTGGATCGGCTTGATTTTCTCAGACTTGGCGCCGGTAAGCTTGATGATGTGGAAGCCGAAATCGGAACGGATAATGCCGCTGATCTCATTCTCCTTGAGGGAGAAAGCGGACTCCTCGAAGGGCTTGACCATCATGCCGCGACTGAACCAGTTGAGATCGCCGCCTTTTTCGGCGGAACCCGGATCCTGCGAGTACTGCTTGGCCAGTCTGGCAAAATCGGCCGGCGTTTTTTTCAGTTGGGACAGGATCTCCTCGGCCTTGGCTTGGGCTGCCTTGGCCTGGGCCGCCGAGGCATCCTTGCCGGCCAGCAGGAGGATGTGGCTGGCGCGGCGTTCCTCGCCCTGCTTGTAGCGATCGGCCTGGGCTTGGTACCATTTTTTGACTTCATCATCGCTGACGACGATTTGCGCGGCCAGGGCATCCTGGCTCAACAGCAGATACTCGGCCCGCACTTCCTCGGGTGCTTCAAATATCTTGCGATTCGCCTCGTAATAAGTTTTGACGGCCTCGGCGGGGAGCTTCACCTGTGCGGAAAATTGCTCGGGTTTCAGCACCACCTCGCTCACCTCGCGCTCTTCCTGCAACGCGGCAATCCAGCGATCGCTGGCGGAGGGAACCACGATGCTGCCCTCGCTTACCGCGGACAAGGATTGCCGCAGCGACATATCCTGGCGCAGGCGTCGTTCGAATTCCGCCTGGTTCATGTTCTGGGAGGCTACGTAAGCATCGTATCGCTGCCGCGAAAACTTGCCGTTCTCCTGAAAACTAGGTTCCGCCTGTATGGTCGCGCCGAGCAGCGCATCATCGACGACCAGCCGCGATTTTGCGGCGTGCAACGCCAGAACGCGCTGGTTGACCAGGGTATCCAGTACCGCCTTGCGCACTTCGGGACTGTCGAGCATTTGCGCGGGAATATCCTGGCCTAGTTGCTGGCGCATCCGTTCCTGCTGATCGCGCAGCGCCTGCTGCAGTTCCTGCTGGGTAATGGCACTGCCGCCGACGCTGGCGACATCGCTGCCGCTTGCCCCGTCGCGTACATAGGAGGCGACGCCTGAAAAAATGAATGGCAGCGTAATCAGGACCAATACGAGTTGCATTATCCTCGGGTGTTGGCGTACGAAATTGAACATGCTGGTCTACCTGATCCGGATGACTTATACAGAACACAGAACGAAAAATGCGCGCATTCGACACGCATTCGACTCAATGCAAAAGGCGAACCCAATCCTACGGTTCGCCTTTCGACTGGCGGAGTGGACGGGACTCGAACCCGCGACCCCCGGCGTGACAGGCCGGTAT
>CAYHXK010000023.1:13835-15684 GCA_964360125.1 uncultured Sterolibacterium sp. | reverse complement strand
GGACAGCGAGCTGTTCATCGTCGAAGGTGACTCCGCAGGTGGCTCGGCCAAGCAGGGGCGCGATCGCAAGACGCAGGCGATCCTGCCGTTGCGCGGCAAGGTGCTCAACGTCGAGAAGGCGCGCTTCGACAAACTCATCTCCAGCGAGCAGATCGTTACCCTGGTCACCGCGCTCGGCACCAGCATCGGCGTCGAGGATTTCGACATCGCCAAGCTGCGCTACCATCGCATCATCATCATGACCGACGCCGACGTCGACGGCAGCCACATCCGCACCCTGCTGCTGACCTTCTTCTACCGCCAAATGGGCGAACTGGTCGAGCGCGGCCACATCTACATCGCCCAGCCGCCGCTCTACAAAATCAAGCATGGCAAGAGCGAGCTCTACATCAAGGACGACCATGCGCTCAACCAGCACCTGCTGGCCCTGGCGCTGGAGGGCGCCTCCCTGACGCCCGGCCCCGGCGCCCCGCCATTGGAGGGAGAAGCCCTGGGTGAGCTGGCTCGCACCTACCTGCTGTCGGAGGCGGTGATCAAGCGCGTCGGCGATTTCATCGACGGCGAGGTGCTGCACGCACTGCTCGCCAACGACATCCAACTGGACATCGGCAGCGAAGCCAGCGCTCGCGCCAGCGCAGCGCGCCTGGTGTCGTTGTTGCCGGCGGAAATCCGCATCGAGCCGCGCTATAACGAAAAGACCGAACGCTGGCAGCTATCCGTCGAGCGCATGCGGCACGGCAACCTGCGCAGCGGCTACCTCGACGAGGAGTTCCTGCACTCCGGCGACTATCAGCAGATCCGCCGCACGGCCGCTTTGATCGCCGGCCTGATCGACAAGAACGGCAACGCCGCCGTGATCCGCCGCGGCGAAAAGGCGCAAGCCGTGACGAGTTTTGCCGACGCCATTAGCTGGCTGCTCAGCGAAGTCGAGCGCGGCCTCACCAAGCAGCGCTACAAGGGCCTGGGAGAAATGAACCCGCAGCAGCTTTGGGAAACCACCATGGATCCCAAGGTGCGCCGCCTGCTCAGGGTACAGATCGACGACGCCATCAGCGCCGATGAAATCTTCACCACTCTCATGGGCGACAACGTCGAACCGCGCCGCGCCTTCATCGAGAGCAATGCGCTGCAAGCCCGGAATATAGACGTATAGCAGCGCAGCTTTTTGCGCTATTGCGCCGCGCAGCAGGCGGGAGATTCCTCGCGCCTCTTCGTGCGGCGTGTGAAGCCGGGTCAGATCGGGCGCAAGGCAATGTATCCGTGGCCGCCGCGGGCGCCGGGATCGCAATCAAAAGTACTGCCTTTGCCGCCGCCCCCGCCGCTGCCGAGGGAGCCGCGCTCTGGATCTATGTCCTTGTGGCTCTGGCTCTCTCCGCCGCCTTGACCGCCATGCCCTATGCTGGTGGCGCCGCCGCCGCCGCCTTCGCCCGCGCGTTTGTCAGCCGCCGAATAATCAGCTCCAGGTGCACCCCCAACCCCTGAACGCCCCGAGGCGAGATTGCTTGCGCCTGGGTCGGCTTCGTCTTCGAGGTTGTACCTGGATTCCGGGCGGCCTCCGTGTCCGCCGCTGGTTTGCCCGGGACCGGAGCCGCCGTGCCCATCCATCCTGCCGGCCATTTTTTCGTTTTGACCTCGCGAGGGGCGAACATATCTGTCGGCGTCGGGCGTTCCGACGACAAGCTCACCGGTCGCCATGCGTACCATATTGCTTGGACTTCCAAGCCATCCGGGACCGCCGCCGAAGCCGGCTCCTGGCACGCAGACACTGCCTCCCGGTCCGCCCGCACCGATGGTGAGCTTGTATAACCCCTCGGTTAGATTAACCGTCGCTCGTGTTTCCATCGCACCG